>DOUO01000048.1 GCA_003520555.1 Oscillospiraceae bacterium | reverse complement strand
AACCGAGTAATCAGAAATCTTCGAACATGAAGTCAGCCCAGTAGTATTGGCTCATATATTCGCACTGGTATGCGTTTACGGCGCCTGCGTCAAGGTCGGCAAAGCGGTAATAGTCGCAGTCAAGCGTGTTAACGTTTACGGAAAGGCTGTTGTAGCTCTTGTTTACGGCTTTTGTCGCTCCGACTTTTTTAAGGCTCTTCATCATTGCGGACATAATTTTTTGCAGGTATGACTGCTGCTTTGAGTCGTATGGCATGTCCTCAAACAGCGCCGCGGCAATTTCCTTAATAGTGCATGAGCTGCCGTGCCGGTGTACAAGGTAAGCAAACACCTCTTTTGATTTGCTGCGCTCAAAATGTACGGGAGTGCCGTCGGGAGTAAAAACGTCAAAATTGCCGAAGCACTGAACCTTAAGCAAAACATCGTTTTTGGGAACAATCGGAAAACGCAGGTCGGCAATTTCTTCTTCGATTTTCTCTTTGGTGACAGGCTTCATAATGTATCCGCTTGCGTGCAGGCGCATGGCGTCGCCTGTGTATTCGTCGTAGCCGGTTACAAAAATTATGTTCATCTTTGGGTTTATTTCCTTTAAGCCCTTCGCAAGCTCAACGCCGTTCATACCGCGCATGTGAATGTCCAAAAACGCTATATCGCAGCCGTTCGCGCGCGCGTCGTCAAGCAATTCGCTCTGCTTGCGAAAGGGATGTAAATCCGCGTCGGGAATAGCCTCCTCAATTGCCTGTGTAAGCATTTCAAGAGCCAAAGGTTCATCGTCTACACAAAGTATTCTCATTGTTGTTTGTCCTCCTTCGGGATAATTATGGTTGAGGTTGTGCCCTTGCCGATTTCACTTTCGATAATAACGTCGGCATTGCACATGTCCTTAAGTCTTTGTTTTACATTTTCCATTCCGACGTGGCTTCTGCCGTCGTTTTTGGGCGGCGCCGAGGTGTCAAAGCCCACACCGTCGTCTGTGATTATAACCATGTATGAATCGTCGGTTTCACGCGTGGCAATTGTTACGGTACCACCGTCCTCCTTCATGCCCACGCCGTGCTTTACGGCGTTTTCAACAAGCGGCTGAACCGAAAGCTGAGGAATTACAAAATCCTCTGTCCGGATATCGTACTCAATATTCAGCATGTCGCCGAAGCGCATTTGTTCAAGCATAAGGTATTTTTTAAGATGTTCAAGCTCGCGCGCGAACGGCACCGGATTTTTCTCCTTGAGCGAATTCATGTTGCCGCGCAGATAGTCGGCAAAGTTGATTGTAGCTTTCTTCGCAAGCGGCGGATCCTTGGTGCACATCATGGCGATTGATGTCAGCGAATTGTAAAGAAAATGCGGCTGAATTTGCGAGACCATAAGCGAAACCTTGGCTTCGTAAAGCTCCTTTTGTATTTTTTGGTACCGTATTGTTTCCTTGTATTTCGCCCTCATGTCAATTACAAGCTGAATCAGCTGGTAAATTAAAGAAGCTATAATACCGTATATCAGCAGGCTTCCGCTCATAAAGTCGAAAAACAGGTTTGCGGTATCAATGATAACAGACAGGAATATCGGTATCCATGAGTTGAGTACGGAAATCGCGATTTTGTTTTTGGACAGCGCTTCACGTATAAGGCAAACCGTGTCCGCAATCGTGCATAAGCCGAAGAATATCAGCATAAACGGCTCGGTTGCGTAAAAGTCCGCAACGCCCGTAATGTGAAGCGCGCTTACCGCAAGCAGCGCAACCGCAAGCAGCAGCAGTACGATGTTCGCGATAATCTTGTGCGCGGTAAAGTCAAGATTTGTCTTGATATAAACTGCCAGCGCAACCGCAAAAAGGTAGTTTGTCAATACGTCAATTACCATGCACATCACATTATCAAATACCCACAGCGGCAGAAAAGCATATATATTTTCAACCATAATATAAACGCCGGCAAAGAAGCACAATATACCGAAAGAAAGGTAACGGTAGTCAATTCCGCCCATTACAAAGCCCGCTATCGGAAAAGCTATTAATCCGAAGAAGCATAACAGCAAACACAAAATCACAGTGGGCAGCTTTGTCTGCATAAACTGCTGATAAGGGAGGCTGTCAGTTCCCGAGCTCATCTGTAAAAACTCACCGAAATCCTGCACTGTGAACATCGGGTAGGGGTTTTTTATGTCAAGCTCTATTTGTGCGTTTGGAGGTATCAAATCACTTATCGCGTAGTTAATTGAGTAACCGGGAGTGTTTTTAAAGGCCGGGTTGTTGTCCCAAATCCGTTCGTTTGAAACTACGGAATTGCCGTTTGCCTTGAGGTCAAACCAAACGTCCTGAGCCATAATAATCAGCGCTTCGTTTCCGTAAATTTCCTGTTTAAGCTTTCCGCGGATTTTAAGCTCTTTGAAATTTTCGTGCACCATTTCTTCCTCAATTGTCGGCTTCCATTCTCCGCCGTCAACCGAATATTCACCGATAATGTACTGCTTAGCTCCTTCGTCATAATAATACTCGGATGAAGTGATGAAAATTGAAGCGCACACGCCGATAAATATCAGCGCGATCATGCCAAGCGTGATATAGCTCAGCGTTCTGCCCTTTAACATATTATCATTCCTTGTCTGTAATCTATTACTATTATAATGTCAGATTTTGTCACCGTCAATAAAAATTTAAGCCTTGCGGTCAATTTGAAAATATTAACGCCGTAATTTTAAAAAAGTACTGTTATTTTTGAATATTATGTGTTATAATTATTATGAGTAAGCAAATAAAATGTTTGAATGTCAAACTGAAGATAAGGAAAGTTCATCTTTGCCGTTAATTGTTACCACGGAGTTGGGTATATGTTCAGCAGATTACAAAGGCTTGACAACAGAGTTCTGGAAAACATAAGCAGAATTCACCGCCCAAAATTGAACAGAATTATGGTAACCGCCTCACGCCTCGGAAACGCAGGAATTGTGTGGTGGGCGGTTTGCCTGCCGTTTTTAATCATTCCGCGCTGGCGTTACACCGGGCTTACAATTATTTTCGCGCTCGGACTTACTTCACTGATGGGCGAGGGAATAATAAAGCACACGGTCAAGCGTGTTCGTCCCTGCCACAGTCTTGACGAGGAAGAACAGCTGATTAAAAAGCCGAAGTATTATTCTTTTCCGTCGGGACACACGGCTTCATCGTTTTCTGTAGTTTCCGTGGCGATTTTCAGCCAGTGCCCGGTATATGTAATTATTCCCATAGCGCTGGTGGCGTCAATTATTGCTTTTTCGCGTGTGTATTTAAGGGTTCATTACCTCACCGACGTTTTGGTCGGATTCCTGTTGGGGATGACCTGCGGAGCGATTACGGTGCTGTTGATGAACGCTATCGTGCCGAAAACATTGTTTTTTCCCGTATAAAGAAACGCTTGATTAAAACCGGGCGTTTCTTTTTTTGCAAGTTAATAACTTCATCGGGCTTTGCATATCTTATCCGCTTCGGTCAATACTTTATGTATACCGAACGGAGGTCTTTGCTTGCAGTACGGAAAAGTTGAAATTTGCGGAATAAACACCTCGCGCCTTAAGGTGCTCAGCGAGGAAGAAAAACGCGCGTTGCTGCTTGAAATAAAAAACGGAAGCTGCGCTTCCAAAAAAGCGGCAAGAGACAAGATGATAAACGGAAACCTGCGGCTTGTTTTGTCTGTTGTGCGCAGATTTTTGGGAAGAGGAGAAAACCCCGACGATTTGTTTCAGGTGGGAGTAATCGGGCTGATTAAGGCGATTGATAATTTTGACCCGGATCTTGACGTTCGCTTCAGCACATACGGCGTTCCGATGATTATAGGTGAAATCCGACGTTATCTTCGCGACAACAATGCCGTGCGGGTTTCCCGTTCGATGCGCGACACAGCGTATCACGCCATGCAGATTAAAGAAAAGCTGACCGCGGAAAACAACCGTGAACCAACCGTCGAGGAAATTGCCGAAAGACTTAAAATTTCCAAGGAGGATGTTGTTATTGCACTTGAAGCGGTTGTTGAACCGGTTTCGCTGTATGAACCCGTGTTTTCCGACGGCAACGACACGGTTTACGTTATGGATCAGATAGGCGACAGTCGCGACGATAACACTTGGCTTGAGGAGCTTGCCGTGCGCGACGCGATAAAAGGGCTTTCCGACAGGGAAAAACGTATTTTGACGCTCAGGTTCTTTAAGGGCAAAACACAGATGGAGGTTGCCGCTGAAATAGGCATTTCACAAGCTCAGGTCAGCAGAATAGAAAAGGGCGCGCTAAATAATATCAAAAAGAATATTTAACAGTCGAAAGTTATTGTAAGGAACGGTTTTCAGCCGTTCCTTAATTATTTGCCGCCGGTTTGGAAACGAAATTATTAATTTGAAAACATAAACAAAAAAACGGAAGGCAAAACACTTTACTTTTTTACTTTTATGTGGTAAAATTTTAATGTATGAAAATTTTGCAAACGGAGGAATTGTTTTGAATTCTAAGCTTAAAAACAACGCGACCGATTTTTTGTTTGACGCAATTCTGTCGCTGAAAAATAAAGAGGAGTGTTACCGTTTCTTTGAGGACCTTTGCACAAGCGCCGAGCTTAAGGCGATGTCACAAAGACTTCTGGTGGCAAAAATGCTGACCGAAAAAAAGGTTTACACCGAAATCGTCAAGGAAACAGGCGCTTCAACCGCTACAATCAGCAGGGTAAAGCGCGCGTTGTTTGACAATGATACATACGGCTACACTCTGGTGCTTGACAATATCGCGGAATCCGAGGGCAAGTGATGCCTGCGTATTCAAGCTTTGCCGATTATTACGACGCTCTTATGGAGGACGCGCGCTACAGCGAACGCTGCGACTATTTATTAAGCCTCTTAAAAAGGCACGGAAACAAGGCAGGCTACACTCTTGACCTCGCCTGCGGCACAGGCAGCCTTGCGATTGAGCTGAAAAAACGAGGCGTAGAAGTTTTCGGAGCCGACGCAAGCGTAGAAATGCTGAGCGAAGCGATGCAAAAAAGTCTTGAACAGGGACTGCATATTTTATTTGTTAACCAAAAAATGCAGGAGCTTGATCTTCCCGAAAAAATTGACACCTGCTTCTGTACGCTTGACAGCATTAACCATATTACAGATGAAGAAACGCTGCAAACAGCGTTTAACAGACTTGGCGGTTTTATGGAAACGGGCGGACTTTTTGTGTTTGACGTAAACACGGTTTACAAGCACCGCAAGGTACTGGGCGACAATGCCTTTATTATTGAAAACGACAGGGTGTTTTGCGCCTGGCAAAATACCCTTGAAGAAAACGACATCGTAAGCATTGACCTTGATTTTTTTGAACGTGACGGCAGCGTTTATTACAGACAAAGCGAAAACTTTTGCGAACGAGCCTACAGCGATACTCAGCTCAGGACAATGCTCAAAGCCGCCGGCTTTGCTGTTGAGGCGGTCTACGGCGATTTCACCTTTGATGAGCCTGCTCATGACGAACAAAGAGCTGTTTATGTTGCAAGGCGAATTAAAGAAAACGGCGAAGAATAGGATGAAATTATGGATAAAATCATACGTTGTATAACAAGCGACGGCGCGGTTATGGCTTCCGCAATCGACGCTTCGGATATAGTATTTACCGCAAAAAAGCTTCATAACCTCAGCCGCAGCGCCACAGCCGCGCTGGGCAGACTTTTGTGCGCCGCGTCAATTATGGGCAATATGCTTAAGCAGAAGGACGCGTTTATCAATTTGCGGATTTTGGGTGACGGCAAAATGGGAGCTCTTGTAGCTGTTGCCGACAGCCGTGGAAACGTGCGCGGATACGCGGAAAATCCGCAGGTCGAAACCGAATACTACAACAACGGCAAAATCAATGTTTCAAAGGCGGTAGGCAAAAACGGTACGCTCAGCGTGCTTCGCGACTACGGCACGGGCGACCCGTATATAGGTCAGGTTGAGCTTGTAAGCGGAGAAATTGCCGAGGATATCACAAATTATTTTGCCGTAAGCGAGCAGGTTCCGACGGTCTGCGCGCTGGGTGTTTTGATTGATAAGGAGGATGGCGAGGTTCTGCTTGCCGGCGGACTGCTTATTCAGCTTTTGCCCGGAGCTTATGATGACACAATTGATAAGCTTGAAAAAAACATCGCCAAGCTTGAACCGGTTACAACAATGCTTGCAAAGGGTATGACTATACTTGATATCTGCAAAACCGCGCTCGAAGGCTTTGAGGTCGAGGTGCTTGACGAAAATCCTGTTAACTATGTATGCGGCTGCTCGCGTGAAAAGCTTGAACGTTATTTCATGACTATGAGCGATGAAGACATCCGCGCAATGGCTGATGAAAAGGGTGAAGCCGAAGCTGTTTGTCAATTCTGCAACAAGCGTTATGTTTTTACACGGAACGACCTTGAAAAGCTGATTTCCGAGAAAAATTCGTAAGCGTTCATACCGGTTTGTACATACCGCGCAAACGCGAGTTTAATGTTCAATATCGATATTTTTGAAATTTTTTCAAAAAAGGTGTTGACATTTTCTCTAATTTATGTTATATTATAATTGTCAAGGGGAAATGAGAACGGCGAGCGCAAAGAGAGCCACTCCTTGAGGGTTAATGGTCGGTGTAAAATAATCCGGAAAAAGTTTTCAAAACCTCTTGACAACCGTCTAAAAGTATGTTATACTATAAGTGCAAAAAGGAAAGGAGATTGAAAGACAATGACTAAGGAAGAATACGTAAAGAAAATGAGCGAACTGGATTGGGCTGACTTCTGTGCTGAGATGAGCGATGACTTCCGTTGCTGGGAACGTGAAAAGCGTGCGGTCAAGGAAGCAAGGGAAAAGCTGATGAAGGAAGCAAAGGAAGCGGGTATCATCTGATACCCGCATTCTTTTACGAATAGTTGGCGCGCGGATTTTGTGCCGTCTTGACACTTTAGCGCACTAAAGCATAAAAGCAAAAATTTTTTCAAAAAAAATCAAAAAAGGTGTTGACA
>DOUO01000135.1 GCA_003520555.1 Oscillospiraceae bacterium | reverse complement strand
ATTTGGGAGAATTCCCGAGTGGCCAAAGGGGGCAGACTGTAAATCTGTTGCGTCATGCTTCGGTGGTTCGAATCCACCTTCTCCCACCATGAATAGCGGAACATCAAACGATGTTCCGCTATTCATTTTGCAATTCAAAGCCGAAAACCGGGACAAAAACGGTTGCGCGGCTTATAAACCTGTCAGGCGGTTATTGTGCTCATTCATTATCTTGCGCTTGAAAAAGTTTTCGCAATATGGTATTATTTATTTATCACTGTAAAGGAGCATTAAAATGGAAGGATTTAACGAACAGGTTGTAAAACGGAAAAATAAAACTAAACAGCTGGTTATTAAAATTTTGGCGGTGTTTTTGCTTATTGCAATTCCCGGAATTTGTTTTGTAATCGGTCTGACGGTTACGCCTTACATGATGATGGTCGGCTTATTCATTTTCTTGGGCGGAATCTACGGTGTGTGGTACACCTTTACAAGTCTTAACGTTGAATACGAGTATTCCGTTGTAAGCGACACTCTTTACGTTTCTAAAATTATTTCGCTGAGAAAAAGGAAAAAAATGTGCAACGTTCCGATTAAGGACATTGATATGCTTGAAATAGGAGATGAAAAAATCCGCAACATGAGCTTTGTCAAAACTTATATGGCGGTTGCAGATATTGACAAGACTGACGAGGCGTATTTCGCGGTGTTTAACGACCCCGCGCGCGGAAAATCACTGCTTGCGTTTAATCCGAACGAGCAGATTTTGCAGGGATTAAAGCCGTACCTTAAAAAGGAACTCGTGCTTAAGCATTTTTATAACAGAAGCGTATGATTATGGAATTAACGGATAAAAATACGGTAAAAAAGGCGGTTTTCCGCCGCCCTGACGACGCGAACAAGGGCACCTGCGGTACGCTTTTGAGCGTATGCGGAAGCTACGGCATGGCAGGCGCCGCAATAATGGCAGGAAAGTCCGCTCTGCGTTCCGGACTCGGACTTTTAAAATGCGCGTTGCCGAAAAGTATTTATCCCATAGCCGCTCAGGTTCTGCCGGAAAGTGTGTTTTTGCCGCTTGAGGAAACCGAAAGCGGAGCAATTTCAGCTGAAAACACTGACCTTTTGCTTAACGAAGCGGCTAAATCAAGCGCGCTGCTTTGCGGCTGCGGTCTTTCCGCGACAGACGACGCGTGTGCTTTGGTGCGCGGGCTTATTAAAAATTGCGAAAAGCCTATGGTGCTTGACGCCGACGCGCTCAACTGTATCGCTGCCGCTCCGGATATACTTCTTGAAAAGCATTGCGAAATTATAATCACTCCTCACCCCGGAGAAATGGGCAGACTTACCGGTAAAACCGCAGCAGAGGTTAATCTTAACCGCAGCGGAACCGCAAAGGACTTCGCGAAAAAATTCGGAGTAACCACCGTGCTTAAGGGAGCGGGAACCGTTATTGCTTCGCCCGAAGGTAAAATTGTTGAAAACCTGACCGGCAACAGCGGAATGGCAACAGGCGGCAGCGGCGACGTTCTTGCGGGTGTAACAGCTTCGCTTTTGGCTCAGGGCGCAAAGCCCTTTGACGCCGCTTCGGCGGCGGTGTATCTTCACGGCTTGGCAGGAGATTTGGCGGCGCAAAGCTTGGGCAAAATCTCAATGCTCCCGACGGATATTATTGAATATTTGCCGCAGGCTTTTAAAAGCTGCGGATTTTGATTTATGGTATTAATCATCTGAAAAGACATATAATGTATTACCGCACCGCGTTCGGCGGTGAAATCCAATTTGCGGAGGTGCCTTATGAAGGGCAGGGTAAGGGCGTTATGTGCCTTTTTTGTTTTTTACATACTATTTTTCAGCGGATGTCAAAGCGCGAAAAAACCGCAGCCAAAGCCGGAGTTTAAGGCGGCGTACATTGCCGAATACCGCGGAATGAAAATAAAGGGCAGGATTCTTTCTACCCGTCAGGGCAACATAAATCTGACTGTGTCGCAACCAAAAACGCTTGAAGGACTTGCGCTTGACTGCAAAAACGGCGTGCTTACCCTCGGGCGGCAGGATATTTCCTGCACGGCGGATGAAGCATATCTTCCGAAATCTTCGTTTTTCTCAATGCTTCGCGAAGCATTGAGCGGCATAGCCGACGGCAGGGCGGAGTTTATGCGCGAAAGCGGTGAAGATTTGGTATACTGCTTAAAGCATGGCATAAACTGTGAAATCATTACCGACGACGAAGGAAAAATAAAAAGCCTGACAATTGAAAATCCAAAGCTCGCTCTAAGTCTGAGCGGCGTCGAGCTGTTGTGAACGTAACAAAACACACGCTCCGAAATATTATGATAACAGCCGTATAAAATTTTTGTTTACGGCAAAAATATAATTATCAACATCACAGCCGGCTTGCCGGCATTTTCGGAGTGTGAAAGATTTGAACATAAAACGCGGAGATATTTATTATGCGGACTTAAGCCCCGTTGTGGGCTCCGAGCAGGGAGGAATACGTCCTGTGCTTATCGTGCAGAACAACGTCGGAAACCGTTACAGTCCCACGGTAATCGCGGCTGCAATCACCAGCCAGCAGTCAAAGGCAAAGCTGCCGACGCATATTCCGCTGCACGCAAATTCCGCAGGGCTTGCAAAGGACAGCGTTGTGTTGCTTGAACAGGTGCGAACAATTGATAAGCGCAGGCTGCGTGAAAAAATGGGGAGCGTGGACGACAGCGCAATGAACGCCGTCAACAACGCAATTTCCATCTCATTCGGATTGCAGGCATAATTTCAGCCCGGAAGGATAAACCTCTTTCCGGGCTTGTTTTTTGAGCAAAAGTTATTTGACAAAAGCGCGTGAGGAGAGTATAATTTAAAGCGGAAGAATATTTTGGAGAAGCAGGATAATATGAACAATAATAAAGCGGCAAGAATATTAAATGTTATTTTCAGTTTTATCTTCACCGTTGTGTTTGTGCGTTTGCTGGTGTTGATTCTGGCAATCGGTTACACTCATAACAGAGAACAATACACCTATAACTGTTCTTTTGACGACTACATAAAAATTATTATCACCGGCATAGTGCTGACGTTTATTTTTTCGGCGGTTTATTATGCTCTGCACACATGCAGACTGCACAAAATCAGACGCAAAATTACCGACAGCACGCGGCAAACGCGGATCATTATTATCGCGTGCATTGCCGTTATGCTTGTGTTGCAGATTTTGGCGGCATATTTCCTGGCTTCAAAACCCGTAACAGATTTAATTTTAGTCAACCGTTACGCTAAAAGCTTTGCGCAGACGGGAAATTTTGACCTGATTCAAAAGGATTTGACTTCGGGGACGGATTATATGATTCGTTATCCGAACAACCTTATGCTCATGTTCATCCTCTCGTTCGCTTACCGTGTTAATTATTTAATTACGGGCTATGTTTCGAATTACACCGGAATTGTTTTGAACATAATCGCAATAAACCTTTCGGTAATTCTGACCGTATTTCTCGCTCAAAAGCTTTTCGGCAACAAAAAGGCTTTGATGACGCTTATGCTGTGCATGCTTTTTGTTCCGTATTATACCTACGTCCCGTATTATTACACCGATTCGCTTTCGATGCCGTTTTTTATCGGCGGGGTTTACCTGTTCTTCTCGGCGTTAAGATGCGAAAAAAAGTACAAAAAATACGTGCTTATGTTTATTTGCGGAGCGTTAATTATGCTCGGCTTTAAGGTCAAGGGCAGCGTGCTGATTTTACTTGTCGTAGCAATTGTGTATATGCTGTTAAAGCTTAAATTCAAGCGTTTTATCTGCTTTGCGCTTGCGCTTGTTGCGGGCTTCGGCTGTTTTTACGGAGCGTTTTCCGCCGCGTACCGCGCCGCTGACATCATCACTCCGGAACAGGAATATAAATACGAATTTCCTGCCTCCCACTGGATAATGATGGGCATTAAGGGCTATGGCTGCTACACACAGGTGGACGCAAATTACACTGCTTCGTTTGAAGGCAAGGACGCCAAAAACAAGGCTGTTCAGTATATGTTAGACAAGCGCATTAATCAGCGTCTGACTCAGGAGGACGGCATCGACAGCATGTACACCCACCTCAACAGGAAGATGGTTTGGACATGGGAGGACGGCTCATACTTTATTTCACATCATATTTCACGTCCCATACGGAAAAACATTCTTCACAGCTTTGTACTTAACGAAGGAAAATATCACGCAATATATTACGCTTACTGCAGCGGCTTCCAGCTTTTCCTTATTTTAATGATGGCGATTTCTTCGTTCAGGTGCCTTTGGCGCAGAAAGGTCGACGAGCTTGTGCTGTTCAGAGGCGTAGTGTTCGCGATTTTCGTGTTCCTGCTGATTTGGGAAACGCGTTCGCGCTATCTGTATAACTTTACGCCCGCGTTTATTTTGCTGGCGGTTGACGGCTTGGACGGCGTAAAATCCGCGGTGGATTTTGTAAGAAATAAGCTTTCCGCGAAGAAAAATAAATAAATCACAGCAAAAACGGCGCGGAGCTGAAAAAGCTCCGCGCCGTCTTTTATATTTATTGATTTGGCACAACCGCAAAAAACACAAGGTCGTTTCGGCTGTCATTTATCAGACTGTGCCGGTGTCCCTTCGGGCAATAGTGGCACTGTCCCTCGCTTAATTCATAAAGCTCTCCGTCATAAAGCACATGCCCTTTGCCGCTGAGTATATAAATAATCTCGCTGTTTTCTTCGTGCGGGTGTTCGCCGATTGAAGCGCCCGGAACAAGACAGCCGTGCATAAAGCGGTTCAGTCCGTCAAAATGCATTTTTGCCTTGAAAAATTTTTCACCGCCCTTGAAATTCGGTAATATTTCAGGTTGTTCGTTTTTTAAATCAAATATCATGATGTCCTCACAATTCTATGTAGTAGGGGCATATATCCTCGTAGCTTCCGTCCTTCATCAAAAAGCCTTTAGGAATTACCCCAAGTTGTGTAAAACCGAGTTTTTCATATAAATGCCGCGCCGCAGCGTTTGTGCGCACAACAGCGTTGAACTGCAAAATTCCAAAGCCCAGTTTTTTGCCCTGCTCCATACAATGGCGCACAAGCTTTTCGCCGATGTGCTTTCCGCGCGACAAAGGGCTTACCGCATAGCTTGCGTTGCAAATGTGACCGCACCTTCCTACATTGTTCGGATGCAGGATGTACAGACCGCAAATATTTCCGTTTTCCCGCGCAACCGCGCAAAAGCTTTGTGAAGCGAAAAAATCCGCGCCGCCGGTTTCATCAAGAGTTTCAATTTGCGGAAAGGCTGTTCCGTCCTCAACGACGCCGTTCCAAATTTCAATCATCCGCGGTAAATCCTCATCGCGGTATTCACGTATAGTCATGCAATCACTCCTTGATTTTCATGCGTTTAGTATAACATAAATGTGCAATTTTTACAATCTTAAACAATATAGAAAAATATCTCTTGTTTTTTGCGGTGACGTGAGGTATAATAAAGAAAAAATAAAATCTTATCAAGAGTGACGGAGGGATCAGGCCCTGTGATGTCCGGCAACCTGCAAACGCAAGGTGCTAAATCCTGCGGTTTTACCGAAAGATGAGTGATTTTGTACGCTTTTGGTAACAAGGGCGTTTATTTTTTTGTAAGGAGATTTATTATGGCAAAGTATTTATTTACATCCGAATCAGTAACGGAGGGACATCCCGACAAGGTTTGCGACTGCATTTCCGACGCCGTGCTTGACTGTATTTTGGAGCAGGACAAAAACGCGCATGTTGCCTGTGAAACCACCGTTACTACCGGCATGGTTCTCATAATGGGTGAAATTTCAACCACTGCGCAGTTTGACGCGGCGGCAATTGCGCGCGGAGTTATAAATGACATCGGTTACAATAATCCCGAATACGGTTTTGACGGCAACAGCTGCGCTGTACTTACCTCAATCGACGCCCAGTCACCCGACATCGCAATGGGCGTTAACGAAAGCTATGAGCTTAAGGACGGTGAAACCGACGCGGATAATCAAATCGGCGCAGGCGATCAGGGAATGATGTTCGGCTTTGCTTCCGACGAAACCCCCGAGCTTATGCCGCTTCCGGTATCTCTTGCTCATAAGCTCGCCAAACAGCTTACTAAGATAAGAAAGGACGGCGTGCTTGCGTATCTCCGCCCTGACGGAAAAACTCAGGTAACTGTTGAATATGAGGACAATAAGGCTGTCAGGGTTGATACAATAGTTGTTTCCACCCAGCATAACCCGGATGTGACTCTCCGCCAAATCCGTGATGATATTATTAAATATGTAATTACTCCGGTTATCCCCGAAAACCTTATGAGCGAAGACACAAAGATTTTTGTTAATCCTACCGGCCGTTTTGTTATCGGCGGTCCCGTCGGCGACGCGGGACTTACCGGAAGGAAGATTATTGTTGACACCTACGGCGGCTATTCCCGTCACGGCGGCGGAGCGTTCAGCGGCAAGGATCCCACAAAGGTTGACCGCAGCGCGGCGTATTACGCGCGCTATATTGCCAAAAACATTGTCGCGGCGGGCATTGCGCGCAAGGCTGAGGTTCAGCTTGCCTACG
>DOUO01000145.1 GCA_003520555.1 Oscillospiraceae bacterium | reverse complement strand
TGTACTGCAAATGCTCGGCAATGCTGATTTCCGTGCCGATAATAAATTCCTTCTTGTCCGACTTAACCGCGTAATCCATAATGCCCGAGGTGGAGCCGATGTAGTCCGCGTACGCGCATACCTCCGGCACGCATTCGGGGTGTACCAAAAGCTCCGCCTGCGGATACGCTTCCTTTGCTTTCTTAACGTCGTCAACGTTTACGCACGCGTGAATCGGACAGCCGCCGTTTAAAAGCTTGATGTTTTTGTCGGGGCATTGCTTTGCCACATACGCGCCGAGGTTGCAGTCGGGAATAAACAAAATGTCGTTGTTTTCGATATTATTGACAATCTTAACCGCCGACGAGCTGGTTACGCACACGTCGCAGATTGTCTTTAAATCGGCTGTGGTGTTGATGTACGCTACAACGGTATAGCCGGGATATTTCTCTTTGACCTGTGAAATCAGCTGTTTGTCCATTTGGTCGGCCATCGCGCAGCCTGCCATCGGCTGGGCAAGGTAAACGTGCTTTTCGGGAGAAAGAATTTTGCAGGTTTCCGCCATAAAGCGAACGCCGCACATCAGTATATTTTTATTGCCGACCTTCGAGGCGTCAACGCTCAGCTTGTAGCTGTCGCCCGTGAAATCCGCGATTTCGCAAATTTCGCGCGCCACGTAACTGTGCGCAAGTACGCAAACATCGTTTTCTTTTTTCAGCTGAATAATTTTTTGCTGAAGCTCTGATACATTCATTTAGAAAACCTCTTTATTAAGTATTTTCTTAATTATACAGTTTTTGATTATTTATTGCAATAGAAACCGACCTTTTTAATAAGTATTTGTTTGAAATGCTTATTTCAAGACAAAAAATATGTGAAATTTTCCGATAACTTTAATTAAATAAAGCTCTTTACAATTTCATTTTTTTATGATATAATGTTTTTACGAGTTTAAATGTACATAATTAGTTAATTTTATATGTATAGGAGGAAAGTTTATCATGAAAAAGTTAATTACAGCTGTCGCTGCCGCGGTTTTGATGATGTTTTCGGTAGTTCCCGCTTTTGCGGCAAGTGTTAACAGCCCGGTTGCTACAACACCCGCTCACACTCCGACAAATTCCGGAAGCCCGGTTTCACCTAAAACAGGTATGGACGACTCAATTCTTTACGCAATCCTCGGCGCGTCCGCTCTTGCTTGCGGAACTGCAGCTGTAGCGCTTGTTAAAACATCCAAAAAATAATTTCGGAGCCAAGGCCTCTGCTGTGCAGAGGCTTTTTTACTGATACGGTTTCGTTTTTATAAATTCAAGAGGTGATTGTGTGAGAAGCAAAAAAGCCGCAATATTAGTCTCGTTGATTATTATATTCGCGCTTATTTTTACCGGCGTCCTGGGATTTCTCATATACAAAATGGTCAGCATTCAAAACGCTCAGGACGACTATAAGGCAATTGCGGCGTCATACGCGAACGGAGATAATCCGGAGGGATATACCGGAAATTTGGCAAACAACAGCGGGACAACATCTCCGGAGCAGGTTGAACATACGCTGCCCTTCAAAATTAAAGACGTCAACGTACTTGTAAAGTTTGACGAGCTTAAAAAGCAAAATTCCGACATTTACGCCTGGATATATATTCCGGATACAAACATCAATTACCCGGTGCTGCAAAGCGGCGAGGACGACAATTTTTATCTGGATCACGACGTTTATAAAAACTACAGCTTTCCGGGAGCGATATATTCCCAGTCAAACAATAAAAAGGACTGGTCCGACAGGGTGACGGTATTGTACGGTCACAATATGCTCAGCGGCGCGATGTTCGCCGATCTGCATAAGTTTTCCGACTCGTCATTCTTTGATTCACACCCGTATATATATGTGTTTGCCGAAAACAGAAGGCTGATTTATAAGATTATTTCGGCTTCTTCCTACGACAACCGTCATATACTTAATTCATTTGATTTCAAAAATAACAAAGTGTTTAAGGATTGGCTCGATAACGCTCAGCATCCGCACTCTATGTACAGCAAGGTAAGAGACGGGATTGAGTTGAATTTAAACAGCAAAATACTCGTATTAAGCACATGTCTTAACAGCGGCTCGGGCCGTTATTTGGTACAGGGGGTTCTTGTTCAAGATGAACACACCAAGTGAAGATAATTCTACAGGCAACATTGAGTCACAGGCCGAAAACATACGGCTTGAAGGGGAAAGAACGCCTGTTAAGGTTGATGATACATACAATGTTGAATCGCAGGCCGAAAACATACGGTTTGAGGGCGCAAGAACGCCTGTTAAGGTTGATGAAACAACCATCAATGACGATATTGACGATTATGTTTTCCTGAAGCCCAGACGCAAAAAGCGTTCAAGCTCTTCTTCCCACTCGGGCAGTACGATACATAAGGTACATAAGCATAAGCACAAAAAGATGAAGACCTGGAAAAAGGTTTTGATCGGCACCCTAAGCGGTTTGCTGGCTGTTTTGGTGGCAGCGACCTGCATCGCGTTTTGCCTTGTAGCCATCGGTCAGGGCGAGCTGTTCTCAAAGGACTATAATATTATGGCGCCCGGCGGAGTAGACGTCCGCGACGACGGACAGACTGTTTTCTACAACGGTCATGAATACAAGCTCAATACCGATATAACAAGCATGCTGTTTATGGGTATTGATAAAAGTAAGATGGAAAAATACGGAATCACGGGCACTCAGGGCCAGGCGGACGTAATTGTGATGGCGGCTTACGACACGGGAAACAAGAAAATCACCTTTATCAACGTTCCGCGTGATTTGATGACGGATGTTCCCGTTTACACTGCCACAGGCGTTTACGCAAGCACGGAGCGCCAGCAAATATGTCTTGCCTACGCTTACGGCGACGGCAAGGAAAAAAGCTGTGAAAATGTTGTTACGGTTGTTGAAAGATTGTTTTACAACATTCCCATAAAAACTTACTTAGCGCTTGATATCAAGGGCGTTGCCGACCTTAATGACAGCATAGGCGGAGTTGACGTTGTTTCTCCGGAAACAATCGAAACCTTTGTTAAGGGGCAAAAATACCACCTTATGGGTACGCAGGCGGAAAGATTTGTTGAAGCCCGCAGACATGACAATGTTCAGGCAAACCATATGCGTAATGAACGCCAAAAAACATACGCCACATCATTTATGAGCGATATGTTCAGGGCAACAAAAAAGGATAAATCCGTTCCTGTAAATGTTTTCAACGCCTCGGCGCCTTATTCGGTAACAAACCTTACTCCGACAAGGGTTTCATATCTTGCCAAGGAGATTACCCTCGGAGGAAATCCGAAAACCGAAATTGTGTCCATTGACGGTGAATTGAAGCTAAACGGCGAAAACGCGGAATTTTATCTTAAGGAAAAGGAGTTTTACGAGCTGTTCCTTAAGGTTTTCTACGAAAGAGTAAGCTGATAATAATCGGCATAAACAAGGGCTGTCGCATTG
>DOUO01000030.1 GCA_003520555.1 Oscillospiraceae bacterium | reverse complement strand
CGATTTTCCCGTTGTTTCAAAAGCGGTCAAAAAGCTTAAGGAATTTGATGTTCCGTATGAGGTTCACGTAATGAGCGCTCACAGAACACCCGACGCCGCGATTGAATTTTCGCAAAACGCAAAGCAAAACGGCTTCGGCGTAATTATTGCGGCGGCAGGCATGGCGGCTCACCTTGCGGGTGTGCTTGCGGCAAAAACAATCCTGCCCGTTATCGGAATACCCTGCAAATCGGCACAGCTTGACGGCATGGACGCGCTGCTTGCGACAGTCATGATGCCTACCGGAATTCCCGTTGCGACCGTCGCGGTTGACGGGGCGGCAAACGCGGCTGTTTTGGCTGTGGAAATGCTGGCTCTTTCCGATGATATTCTGGCGCAAAAGCTTGAGCAGATGAAGGCGGACATGGAAAAAGGCGTTGCCGAAAAAGACAAGGCAATGCAGGTTAAGGTGGCAGAGCTTTGATTAATAAGTATGTTAATATTACTTCGCAGGACAAGGCTCACGAGGAATGCGGAGTATTCGGAATTTATAAAAACAACAGTGAGCTTGACGTCGTTGATATAACTCACGACGCTCTTTACGGACTTCAGCACAGAGGTCACATAAGCGCGGGCATTACGGTAAACGAAGGCGGAAACTTTACAACCGTCAAGGAGCTTGGCATGGTTTCCGAGATTTTTACCGAAAAAAATCTTAAAAAGCTCTCAAACGGAGATATCGCCGTGGGACACGTTCGCTATACCTCGGGCGGAATTCTTGACAGAGCCTCAAACCAACCCTTGGTTTTAAGATATAAAGAAGGCTCAATCGCGATAGCCAATAACGGTTCAATCACCAACTTTCCGCAAATCCGCAAGGAGCTTGAACGCGGCGGAGCTATATTTCAGTCAAACGCCAACGCCGAGCTTATGGGTTATGTAATTGCCACGGAACGCTGCTCAACCGACAATCTTGAGGACGCCGTGCTCAGGGCTATGGACAGGTTTGAGGGCGCGTACTCAACGGTAATTTGTGCTCCGTCACGTCTGATTGCGTTTCGCGACCGTTTCGGCTTTCGTCCGCTGTGCATAGGAAAGCTTAAGGACAGCTACATGTTTTCATCCGAAAGCTGTGTTTTTGACAGCGTGGGCGGTGAATTTATCCGCAATGTAAAGCCGGGTGAAATGGTAGTTATTGATAAAGACGGAATTCACACTTATTTTCAGAATAAAACAACCCGTCGCACTTCACTTTGCATTTTTGAATATGTGTATATCGCGCGTCCCGACAGCAAAATTGACGGCGTAAGCGTTCATACCGCAAGACTCAGGGCAGGGGAAAGGCTTTTTGAGGAATATCCGATACAAGCAGATATGATATGCGGCGTTCCCGATTCCGGTATCGTAGCCGCGGAAGGCTACGCCAAGGCTTCCGGCATACCGCTTGGCATGGGCTTTATGAAAAATAAGTATATCGGCAGAAAAGCCGGCACCGGCATGGACAAGAAAAAGCGCCTTATGCAGACTAAGCTTACAGCCCTTAAATCAAATGTTGAGGGCAAGCGCGTGGTGGTAATTGACGACTCAATTGTCCGCGGCGAAACTTCAAAGCATATCGTAAGGCTTTTAAGAGAAGCCGGCGCAAAGGAAGTTCACATGCTCATAAGCTCGCCGCCGTTTATCGCGCCGTGTTACTTCGGAACAGATATAACCGATAAAGAACACCTTATAGCCAACAAAATGAGTATTGACGATATCAAAAATGAAATCGGCGCCGATTCTTTGGGATATCTGAGCATTGAGGGCTTGCGCCAAACTGCCCGTGAAGCTCAAATCGGGCTTTGCGACGGTTGCTTCACACAAAACTATGCGGCGGAGGTTCCCACAACCTTCTTTGTAGACAAATACGCGACAAAAATTAAAAAGAAATAACGGAGGATATTTATGGAAAGCTTTTCAGAAAGTTACAAGGCGGCAGGAGTTGACATTACTGCAGGCTACAGAAGCGTGGAGCTGATGAAAAAGCATGTTGCGCGCACCAATATTCCGGGCGTGGTTTCGGGCATCGGCGGTTTCGGCGGACTTTTTGCTCCTGACTTCAAGGGCATGGAGGAGCCTGTGTTAATCAGCGGTACCGACGGCGTAGGCACAAAAATTAAGCTTGCGTTTTTGCTTGACAAGCATAACACCATCGGAATAGACTCCGTCGCGATGTGCGTTAACGACGTAATTTGCTGCGGCGCAAAACCGCTGTTTTTCCTTGATTACATCGCTATCGGCAAAAATATACCCGAAAAGGTAGCTTCAATCGTTGAAGGAATTGCCGAAGGCTGCGTTCAGTCCGGCTGCGCCCTTATCGGCGGCGAAACAGCCGAGCATCCCGGGCTTATGCCTGTTGATGAATACGATGTCGCGGGCTTCTGCGTAGGCATTGCCGACAAGCCCAAGATGATTGACGGCTCAAAGCTTAAGGCAGGCGATGTTCTTTTGGGACTGCGCTCCTCGGGCGTTCATTCAAACGGCTTTTCACTTGTAAGAAAAATATTTGACATAAACGAAAATACAATTAACAATACATATCCCGAGCTTGACGCTCCCTTGGGCGAAACCCTGCTGACGCCTACAAAAATTTATGTTAAACCAATCCTTGCGCTTATGGAGCAGGTAGAAGTCAAGGCTGTGTCACACATCACCGGCGGCGGATTTTATGA
>DOUO01000188.1 GCA_003520555.1 Oscillospiraceae bacterium | reverse complement strand
AAAATTTTTTTAAAAAATTTAAAAACTGCCGTTTTTTGTCACTGTTTTGTCATAGTGGGTTTGATATACTGTAGTCACAACAGAGGGAAAACACAAAAAACACTTAAAAATTTTATTAACGAAAAGGAGAAATACATCATGAAAAAGACAAACATCAAAACAAAGGCAATCGCGGCAGTACTTTCAGTAATCACCGTATTTTCCGTCGGAACAATGGCAACAAGCACAGCGTTCGCCGCGGAAACCCACATCACCGCAGGAACCACTTTTACCAACGACAACAAGGTGAGCCTTGACCGAGACCTTGTTCAAGTCAAGAACATCACCTCATCCACTCTTTTGAAGGTGCTGGAAGGCGCAACCAAGTACGGTAAATATTTGTCACCGTTCCTCGGAGGAGTGCTTGACGCGTTCATCGAAAAGCCTGAGGAAAGAATTGAAAAGAAGCTCACCGAGCTCAGCGACAAGGTTGACAAAATTTTTGATAAGATTGACGCGTCGGAAGCTTCCATTAAAACAAAAATCACAAACGACCTCGGCGTACAAAGCTTTTACAACGTTTTTGTTAAATTCAAGACCGTTACCGAAAGCATGAACAAGAAAATAAGCGATATCTATGCAAGCAAACTTTCCAATGTCGACAAAATTGCTAAAATCGGCAGCTTGACCGGTAAATATGACGAGTGGAGAACAAAGTTTGAGGATGTCATGGGCGAGCTCAACAACCTGTGCAAAAAGCCATCAATGACTAAGGACGGAAATATTTTTGAACTTGCTTACAATCACCACACAAACAACGTTATGTTAAGCGGCGAAGCCATTGACAACGCAAAGCCCGTATGCAATCATGTTCTTCAGGTATACGCCGCGGGATGCGCAACACTGACTGAAAGCCTTACCGCTCAGCTTTGCTACAATAACCTTTCCGAAGAAGCAAAGAAAACCGCTAACCCCGAATACACAGCTCACATTTGCAAGGAAGCAAAGGATGTTGAGAATGAAATCAAGACTGTGTCTGTTTTCCTTGCGGGCGAAGAAAACGCTAAAAACGATGACACCTTAAAGGGTATGTATGACAAGTTAATGAACTCCACAAGAACTATTTTTGTCAACAAAGGTCATGAGCAAACAGCTCTTTCAAACGTATTAAGAGTTCGTAATCATAAGTCCAAGCACGCTGACGGCAAATACTGGGGAAACAGAGGAGAACTTGTTACAGATGAATTCAACGATATCTTTAAAACATCAGTATTAAGCTATGACAAAGCTAAAGCTATTGCCGAATATGTAAGGGGCAAGGGAATCACCATTCGTCAGTTCCTTAACAATAACGGCTTTAACACCTCAAATCTTCCGAAGGATACTTACTTTGTTACCGTAAAGGCTTGGAAAGATTCCACCGGAAAAAGATGGCTGGGCTACAACTACCAGAAGTCATTCTACAAGGGCTTTAACATTGACGCAAAGGGCGCAGGTGAATCAAACGTTCAGCTTCTTGACTGCGGAATCAACGATTGGAAGCTCGAACAGTGGAACTATTCTGTAGGCGGCAACGCGTGCGCGTTTGTAATAAAATAACAGTTGTTTCATATCACGGTATATCTAATATCATTTATACTAAATCCGGCAGGCAGCGTGTTTTGCGGCTTGCCGGATTTTTGTCGCCGCGTAGTTAATAATATGGACATTTCAATCCTTTTTTGCTATCATAGTAACAGAGGTGGTAAGATGAAACACGAGCTGAGACATTTCAAAATCGGCAATTCATACGGAGGAAATCAGGATTGGTTTCCCACGTTTATGATGCGTATCGGCGGCTGCGGCGCGGAAACCGCCTGCGACAGCAGCATATATTTTGCCCTTCATCGCGGATTTTTAAAGATCGCGCCTGAAAACGCCGCGAATCTTTCAAAAGACGACTATGTTCGTTTTGCCTATGAAATGCGTCCGTTTTTGTCACCTCGCATGACCGGAATCGACAGGCTTGATATTTTTATTGACGGTTACTCGCAATATCTGAAAAGCCGCGGCGAAAGCAGACTGACAATGACTGCTTTTGACGGAAACGAACCATTTGAAAAAGCAAAACAGGCAGTTGCGCGGCAAATTGACGCAGGTTATCCTTTGCCTACACTTATTCTCAATCACAGCAATAAGGCGCTTGAGGATTATGTTTGGCATTGGTTTTTGATAAACGGCTACAATGAAACAAAATCAGACTTTTTTGTAAAAACAGTTACCTACAGCAGCTATCGCTGGGTAAATCTTAATGACCTCTGGAATACAGGCCACGTCCGACGCGGCGGCTTTGTTTTATTTAACACAAATTAGTTTGTTTATACACTTAAAATGGTTGCGTTTTATATCTTGACTGTGGTATAATTATTGTAATATTCTTAAAGGACGATCTTGATATGAAAAAGCTTATTTCCGCGGCAAGCGCAGCGCTGGCTGTCACGGTGCTGTCTGTACCTTGCGTAAACGCGGCTCAAATAAAAACTGACTCCGTAAGCGTATCTGCCGCCGTGACTGACGGCGGGTCATCCAAAGCCTGCGAAGTATCCGAAATTAAAAATTTGACCGGAACTCAGGAGTACGAGTTGTATGTAAACAAAAAAACCGTCTTAAGCGTCGGAGCTTCCGCCGCGTCCGAAAAGCGTTACCACGCCGAATTTATGATACCCGGTACGCAAAACGAGGTTTACCTTGCGGGGCTAACCTCTGAAAATGTTGAGGAAATTCAGCAGGCGGTTATTGACAGCTATGTTGAAGGCGAAAGATTTGATATTGAAGATTTGAATTTTATTGACGCCGAAAAGAATATGAAGGGCGATGAAAACCTTTGTTGGGCGGCTTCCTGCGCAAATATGCTTGTTTACTCGGGTTGGGCAGAGCGCGCCGGATTCGCAAACGAGGATGAGGTATTTAATCTTTACATCAATAATTACAACAATGACGGCGGATTTCAGCGCGACGGCATCGCTTGGTTTTTTAACGGAATAGCGTACGGCGCCAACAGCGGTTTTTCGGGAGCGCAAATAACCGATTATCCGAATTCGGGCAATTATTTTAACACATACGCCTATGACATGGTGTGCAATTACGGCAACATCCGCACGACCGACGAAATGAATCAAATGATTGATAAGCTCAAAAGCGGCTACGCTGTTTCACCGGGCATAGGAATCTGGTCTGACGGAAAAAGAGGCGGAGGCCACGCGATAACTCTGTGGGGAATTGTGACCGACGTTTCTCTTGGCGAGAACAATCCCAACCGCTACCGCGCGGTTTTTATCACCGATTCCGACTCCGACACCGATTCGCTCAACCGTGCCTCGGCGAAAAATATTTTGAATATGATGCCGCTCTATCTGAACAGCAACGAACAGTTTGCCTTTGATTACGAAGACGGCTTAAGCGCTACACTTGAGGATTACACATATCTGCTTCCGTACAGCAAAAACGTTCCGCGCGAAAGAGATTTGTCAACAATGCGGAATAAAATAAAATATCCCGATCTTTGCTTTGGCGCGGTCAATTTGAATTCAAGCATGTACGCAACCGGACGCAAAACTCTTTTTGAAAGCGGAACCAAACTGTATCTTTCGTATTATGTAGAAAACGCGGCGGATAAAACCTACCGTTCACCGGTGTCGGTTAACCGTAAGATTACCGATTCCAACGGCAAATCCGTATTCGATGAAACAACCACCGTTGCAAGCAGAGGACTGAATCTCGCAACGTCTACAGACTCGAATTATGATATAATAACCAAGCTTCCCGCAGGCGACTACACGGTAACAATGAAGGTCAACGAAAAACGTCCCGAATTTGAAGCGTATTACTATAACAACACTTTCACCTTTGATTTTAAAATGCGCGACAAATACACCTTGGGCGACTGCAACGGCGACGGTAAAATTGACATAAGGGATGTTACTGAAATTCAGCGGCTATTGGCTTTTTACAGTGAAAACGTCAAGGCGGCCGAACGCGGAGACGTAACCGAGGACGGACTTTCAATCAACGACGCCACCGCGGTGCAATATTATCTGGCTAAAATCAAAATTGATTATCCGATAGGCGAAAAACGTCTGTATACGGTAATTTAAGGCAATAATTCAAGACGCCGCGCACGCGGTGTCTTTTTTTGCAAAATTAATTAACGGGTATTGATTTATTTGTGATTATGAAGTATAATAATATTAATACGGAGGATTAGCTCAGCAGGTTAGAGCGCTTGCTTGACATGCAAGAGGTCACTGATTCGAATTCAGTATTCTCCACCAACAAAGCCCTGCGGATAAGCCTGAACGACTTATCCGCAGGGCTTTTTTCATTTTTCTCCGGGACCTGACGGAAAATTTTGTTGCCGTTACGATAACAGACAACAACATAAAATTGCGGATGATTACGAGATAACATACAATTTTTTTAATTTTTTACTTGCTTATTTTGTGATTATGTGTAATAATACTTATAGTATTGATGTTTAGGAAAGGTAATTATGACAAAGGAAAATTTCAGCAAACTGACTGATCATGTTAAAAGCTATAAAATTCATGTTGGGTTTGCTTTGTCTTGTTTTTTGACCGTTGCCGCCTTCGCGTCGCTTTATATTCGCGGCTTTAACGGCATGAAACCTCAATGGATGTTTTCCATAGGCGCGGATGTTTTTTGCAGTGCCGTATGCGTAATGCTTTGCTTCAGCTGTTTTTTGAACAGGCGCAACGCAACAGAAGAAACAAACAGCTTTGTAACCATGATCAGTACAACCGCGCTGGCTTTGTTTTTAGACGAGGCGTCATGGCTTGTTCAGGGCCTGGCGCAGTTCAGATACCTGAATATTGCAATTAATGTTCTGCATTATATGAACGGTGTGGTGCTTATCTTCCTGTTTTGGCAATACATAAGCCGTGCTTTAAGGATTGAAAGCCGTATGCTTACAAGTGCCGACCGGTTGCTTAACCTTCTGTCAATTCCGGCGCTTTTGTTGTGCGTGGTAAACAACTTTTATCCGCTTTATTTCAGCGTTGACGCAAACGGAGTTTATCAGCGTTCCGAAAACTGGGTTGTCAGCCAGTTTTATCTTGTGGCGGCGGTATTAACAATGTGTGTTGGCTTGGCTTATTCAAAGGCTTCGCTAAAAGACCGCCTGGTGGCAACCTCATTTGCCGCAATTCCGCTTTTAAATATGTTTTTAACCGGCATGACCTTTGGTATTTCCACTCAGTATGCTTCAATACTGGTGTCGATTGTGTTGATTTACGGCGTAGTTTTTGCCGAAAGGGAAAAGTCAATTACATTAACGGAAAACGAACTCAGCGT
The DNA here is from genome assembly GCA_003520555.1 of Oscillospiraceae bacterium. Lineage (GTDB taxonomy): Bacteria > Bacillota > Clostridia > Oscillospirales > Acutalibacteraceae > Ruminococcoides. The sequence continues at coordinate 5,879 of DOUO01000188.1, read as the reverse complement.
GGCAACAAGAATACAGGCGGATATGCTTCCCAATACCTTTCCGTTTATGCCTGAAAGGAATGATTTTGACCTTTATGCTTCCATGACTCCCGCAAAAGAAGTGGGCGGCGATTTTTATGACTTTTTTATGGTGGATGAAAACCGTATTGCGCTTACAATTGCCGACGTTTCAGGCAAGGGAATACCCGCGGCGCTTTTCATGATGGCGTCCAAAATTTTAATAAAAAACTGCGTAATGACCGGAAAATCTCCGGGAGATGTTCTTAGTATTGTCAACAATCAAATTTGCGAAAACAACCGTGAGGAAATGTTTGTCACCGTTTGGCTCGGTATTTTGGATTTAACAAACGGCAGGCTTGTTTCGGCAAACGCCGGACATGAATACCCTGCTATAAAAAGCCCTGACGGTGATTTTGAAATAATAAAAACCAAGCACAGCTTTGTTATAGGCGGAATGCCCGGCTTGAAGTATAAGGAATCGGAAACAGTTTTGCTTCCCGGCTCAAAGCTTTTCGTGTACACCGACGGCGTTCCCGAAGCGGAGGCGGGAAACGGCAGGCAATACGGCTGCGACCGCTTTTTAGAGACTTTGAATAATAATAAGGACAAATCTCCGCGTGAGCTTTTGGCAGCAGTTCAGGACGACATTTCGGATTTTGCTCAAAACACTCCGCAGTTTGACGACCTGACTATGCTGTGCGTACATTATATTGGAAGTGAGGTGAAAAGCAGTGAAACAGCTGACAATTGAAGCTGCTACGGAAAACATTGAAACCGTTACAAGCTTTGTAATCAAGGAGCTTGAAAGTTACAATTGTCCGTTAAAAGCGCAAACGCAAATAGCTGTGGCGATAGATGAGCTTTTCGGCAACATAGCTCAATATGCTTATACACCGGAAATCGGCGACGCTACAGTTCAGCTTGATGTTGAGGAAAATCCTTTGTCGGTAATAATTACGTTTATCGATAACGGTGTTCCGTTTAATCCCCTTGAAAAAAAAGACCCGAATATACACGAATCCGTCGGTAAACGCAAAATCGGCGGTTTGGGAATTTACATTGTTAAGAAAACAATGACAATGGTTGATTATGAATATAAGGATGGTCAAAACATTTTGACGGTTAAGAAAAACTTTGAGGAGACGCCGAAAAAATGAAAAACAACGGAAAAATAATCAGCAAACTTTTTCGTAATTCGGTTATCAGCATAATCCTGGCGGCAATCGCTACCATGCTCGGTATTGTAATTGACGGTATTGTTATAGGCAGGTTTCTCGGTCCCGACAGCATGGCGGCGTACGGCTTGGTGACTCCGATTATAAACCTTGCAACCGCGTTCAGCGGAATCCTTGCCACCGGCGCGCAAATAATTTGCGCGCAGCACCTTGGCGCGGGCAAAGCCGGCAGTGCTCGCAAGGCGTTCTCAATGTGCATGATTGCTACGGTAGTAATATCGGCTGTCATGATGGTTGCGGTGCTCATTTTCCGAAATGAAATCAGCGTGCTTTTGGGCGCAAGGGGAAATTCAGCCCACCTTTTGGGACTTACTTCCGATTATCTTTTAGGTATAGTTTTTTCTTTCCCGTCAGTTTTGTTTTTGTTTGAGTTCAATTCGCTTATGCGCCTTGACGGCGACGCAAACCGTGTAATTGTCGCGGTGGTGGTAATGACAGTGCTTGACATCGTCGGCGACCTGGTAAACGCGCTGGTTATTCACGGCGGAATGTTGGGAATGGGCTTAACAACCTCAATCAGTTATTTTGCCGCACTGGTAATAATGCTACTGCACTTTACCAAAAAGGACATTATCTTTAAATTTTCGTTTAAGGGTCTGCGCGTTAAGGATTTGGGCGAAATCTTTGCGACGGGTTCTTCATCCGCGGTCGGTTCAGCGTCCTCAATGCTCCGTAACGCGGTGCTCAATCAAATCATGGTTGCCTCAATCATGTCAAGTACCGCTGTTGCCGCTCTGGGAGTGGTTAACACGGTGTTTAACTTCACTTCCTCAATTATGCTCGGCGTAGCAATGACAACCGCAATGATTGCCGGCATGATTTTAGGCGAACAGGACAGAACCGCTGCCGAGGCGCTTGTTAAGGTCACTGTTAAGACAACGCTGGTTGTAGGCGGAATTCTGACCGCTTTGCTTCTGTTGTTTGCCGGTCCCATAGCCGGAGCTTTCGGTTCGGCGGACGGAGCAAAAATGGTTGAAATGGCAACGGGCGGTCTGAGGATTTACGCCTTGAGTATAATTTTTTACGGACTGAACGTAGCCTTTATAAACTACACTCAGGGCATGCGGCGAATGGTGCTTTCCGATGTGATTTGCTTTTTGGTGAACTTCCCGTTCATCGTCATTCCCGCGCTTGCGCTTTTCGGCGTTCTTGACGCCGGCGCGGTTTGGTGGTCGTTCCTGATAGGCGAATCATTAAGCCTTATTACCATTTTTATTATGGCGTCAATAAAAAAACGCGGATTTCCTTTCCGCGCAAAGGACTTTTTATTCCTGAAAGAACCCTTTGGCGTAGCTCCGGAAAATGTGCTTGATTTTTCAATAACAGAAGAGGCCGATGTAATTACCGCCTCAAAAACAGTTGAAGAGTTCTGTGAAAACAAGGGAGCTTTACCAAAGCAAAGTATGATGCTTTCACTCTTTGTAGAGGAACTTACGGGTAATATAGTCAAATTCGGTTTTGCCGACGGTAAAAAACACAGTATCGACGTGCGTGTAATAAAGCGCGACGACGGCTGGACTTTGCGAATCAGAGACAACTGCAGAAAGTTTGACCCGACAGAATGGATAAAGCTTCACGATGACGAGGATAAAACCAAAAACATCGGCATAAGAATGGTCTGCGGTATGGCAAAGAAGGTAAAATATTTAAGCACAATGGATTTAAATAATTTAACAATATCAATATAAAAGGAGAAATTTTTTATGAATGTCAAAAGAAAAGAAAACGGCTCGGAGCTTATCGTAACTGTCAGTGGACGAATTGACACCTCAACCGCTCCCGAATTTGAGAAAGGCGTAAAGCCGTATCTTGACGGTGTAACCAAGCTCACAATTGATTTCGGCGATGTTAATTATGTTTCATCCGCCGGCCTGCGCGTATTGCTCATGCTTCAAAAGAAGATGATGGCGCAGGGCGAAATGAAGCTTGTTAATGTTACGGAACCCGTTTGCGAGGTTTTTGAAGTAACAGGTTTTGATGAAATTTTAACATTTGAAAAAGCTTAATTAAAACAAACAAAAAGGTCTTACCCGTTATCATATCGGATAAGACCTTTTTTGATAGGATATTACGACCAAGCGTATAGTTTGTTTGTCGCGCTTGGGAAAATATACGGAAAGCAACTGAATCTGACACCTATTAAATAAAAATAATTAATAACGCCCGCTCAGTTGCGCCCGGCGCGAGCGGTGGCTGAAAAAGCGCACGCAAAGTGCGCACGCTTTTTATGCTCCGATTTTCGGATTTGAAGGAAAATTTGCTATGTATTTTTGTATTTCGGTTACATCGTCAATATTTATTACGCCGTTGCCGTCCGCGTCGGCAGCTTCAAACGAAAAGCCGCTGATATGAAGCGAGGCTATATGCCGCTGAAGCGCAGTGGCGTCACGGATATCTACGCGCCCGTCGCTGAAGCAGTCACCCAAAGCAGCCCTTAAACGCGGCTTGTTTTCATCATGCTTTTCTCCGCACAGTCTGCATGTATATGTAACTGTTCCGTTCTCAAAATATGTAGGCTCTTTGCTTACCTCTCCGCTGTCGTATAAGTGATTTTTAACAGTGAACAGCTTGAATTTAAACGCCGCCGTTGTTCCTTCGGAAAAGGTTTTTGCAGAACCGGCGTAAATCTCAAGCCTTTGAGTTTTTCCGTAACATTTCGCGTTCGCGCTGTCAATATATATCATGCCGTCCGATGCCGGAGTAATAATCCATTTGCCGTTATCACTCGGATTATCCGTAAAGAAAAGCGTGTTTCCCGTTTCTCCGGCAGTCAGGTATTTGCCGTTATTTTTCAGGTAAATACTGTTTTCATCCGCCTTTTTTACCGTAAACACAGCAGCCTCGGGCGTTGGGTTAAGCAATCCGTTCTTAACATTGGCAGGCGTAGATTTAAGACAGTTTTTAAGGTCCGGTTGCAGAGATAAGGTTGTTTTTGTCGAAGGATGGTAAAGCAACGCGTGGTCGCCGTCGTGCGGATAATCGGAAGGCTGCATCTGCGCTCTTATTGTCAGTTCAATACCGCAGTTGTCACAAACTTCGTCATCGTCATTATCGCTGTGCCCGGTGCGCGCAAGCCTTTTTGTCAGCTCGTTGCCGCACTTATCGCAGTGAAGCGTGTAATATCCGTCTTTCGTGCATCCGGCATCAGTTCTTAACGCTTCGTGATATTCATGTACGCATCCCCGACAGCTCGGCGTACTCATACCCTTTGGAAGCTTACGGTTAAAAATCTTCCAGGCAAGCTCAGGGTAGTCAATAAAAACATTACGGTTGCCCTGCACGGCTTGAGTTAGGTCGTTGCGTTTCATTTCCCATGTATCAACAGGATCCGTTTCGCACCAGTTAAGCAGGGTATCAAGACTTTCAATTACTTTTTTGCCTGTGTTCAGACTATCGTCCTCGTCAGGCGCGGGCAGGTTTTCGGTCATATCAGTGTATAAATTCGGCTGTTCCCAACGGCAGTAGACGTAAAGTAAAATCCTTGCAACATCGCCTTTTACATCGTCTTTGCACTCAAACAAATCTTCTTGGCTGTTTACGTAATACACAAGGTTGCCGTTTAAATCTCCTTCGCTGTAGCCGTCTCGGTAAGTACCGAAAATGTCGCCGAAGGCGTGGTCACTTTTTGCCGAGTTTACGGAAGCAACCGATGGTCTCAGGTGGTGCAAATCCGAACCGCCTCCGGTTTGATAATAAGAAGCCCTGCTTTTAGGCCAAATATGCTCACGGTTCATTACCGTACTCTCGTTAGCCAAAACGTCCGAATAAAACATTACGTATGTATCACTTGCCTTCAAAGCGTCGGTGCTTGACCAGTAATAGGCAAGCGAACCGCTTTTGTAGCCTGAGTAAGAGGAGTTAAAGCTTTGAGTAACAGTCATCAACTCATGCAGCTTTGCAAGCAGTTCGTTATTACGCATGGCGTTGTATGAGGTTGATACATCCGAAGCTCCGTTAAGCTTCGATATGCGGTCGTAGGTGTAAGCTCCTTTATAGTAATTCAAGGCTTCGCTTGAAAGCGAAGCGCATATTAAATGCCGAGGCTCGTCATTAGCCTCGGGTTTTGCGGAAGCCGCCGAAGCGTTAACGCCGAAACAGGCTCCGCCGATGCAAAACGCAAGAAACGCAGATGTCATTTTGCTAAACGTACTCAGAGTGACCACACCCTTTTCATATATAAATTAATAATTATATAACCATGTTATAAAATCAATTGATTTGTTAAATCTATGGACTTTTTCATACCGTTTTGTTATTATATATTCACGGCGGTGATGAATATGAAACGGTTTAAATTTTTCGGTGTAAACGGCGGATTTGAAAAGCCCGGGTTTAATCCCGACACGCATTACGCGGTAATCAGAAGCTCAATATGTACCGGTGAAAAGGTAGCGGGCTTTAAAAACAAAAAGGACGGCGGTTTTACGGAAGTAATGCTTATCCGTAACCGTGATGACCTGCGCGAATTTAAGGAAAAATATAAGGTAGAAAATATAAAAACGGAATATTGATTTCTATTTGTGTATCAGCCTTGCGAAGCTGTTGCGCTGAGTTTCAATCTAATTATTTATACTAATACCTAATAAAAAGTAGCCAATCTTTGCGGTCTATTTTCCACAATACTGCGTTGTCGTCCTTGCAAGG
>DOUO01000113.1:5313-6633 GCA_003520555.1 Oscillospiraceae bacterium | reverse complement strand
CCGACGTAGCCCTGGCAGTCGGTTCTTGCCGGACAGTTAAGCTGACACGGGGCGACGCAGTCGCCGTCGTGAGCCGACATAAGCAGCTCCATGGCAACCTTTCTTGACTGAACAACGCGCTTGCTTTCGGTATTGACAACCATGCCCTCCGAAACCTTTGCGGAGCATGAACGCAGAAGCTTGGGAATACCCTCAGCCTCAACCACGCACAAGCCGCACGCGCCGTAAACCTCAACAGCCTTGTCGTAACAAAGCGTCGGGATGTAAATATCCGCAAGCCTTGCAGCCTCGAGAATTGTGGAGCCTTCGGGGGCTTGCACAGCTTTGCCGTTAATTGTTAAATTAATCATACCAAACCCCTCCTTATTCCTTTACAATTGCGCCAAACCTACAGCTCTGGTAACATTTGCCGCACTTGATACATTTGTCTGTGTTTATAACATGAGGATTCTTGACAGTACCCGTAATTGCGTCAACAGGACAGTTTCTTGCGCACAGAGTACAGCCGCGGCATTTGTCGGCAATGATTTTGTACTCAATTAAGTCGCTGCATTCGCCCGCGGGACACTTATGTTCATTGATATGAGCCTCATATTCGTCACGGAAATACTTGATTGTGGTAAGCACGGGGTTGGGAGCTGTTTGTCCCAAGCCGCACAGCGCGCCGTCCTTGATTGAATAGCAAAGCTCCTCAAGCAGCTCGATGTCGCCGTCCCTGCCTTCGCCCTTGGTGATGCGGTCAAGCATTTCAAGCATACGCTTTGTGCCGATACGGCAGTGAATGCATTTGCCGCAGCTTTCCTTTGCGGTAAAGTCCAGGAAGAACTTCGCCATGCCGACCATACAGGTGCTTTCATCCATTACAACCATACCGCCGGAGCCCATTATCGCGCCCGTTGCGCCAAGAGCCTTGTAGTCGATAACGGTGTCGATTAAATCGGCGGGAATACATCCGCCGGAAGGACCGCCCATTTGAACAGCCTTAAACGCTTTGTCTGTTTTCATGCCGCCGCCGATGTCAAAAATAACGTCGCGCAAGGTTTTACCCATCGGGATTTCAACAAGTCCCGAACGCTTAACCTTACCTGTAACGGCAAATACTTTTGTGCCCTTTGAGCCTTCCGTGCCCATCGCGGCAAACGCTTCTCCGCCGTTGTTGAGAATCCACGCAACGTTTGCGAAGGTTTCAACGTTGTTGATGTTTGACGGCTTTCTCCAGAAGCCTGACTGAGCCGGGAACGGAGGCTTAAGTCTGGGCATACCTCTGTGGCCTTCCAGACTTTCAATAAGCGCAGTTTCCTCGCCGCAGACAAACGCGCC
>DOUO01000113.1:5022-5254 GCA_003520555.1 Oscillospiraceae bacterium | reverse complement strand
GCCTTAATGGTGAAGTCGCATGAGAAATCCGAACCGAAGATATTGTTGCCGATAATGCCCTGCTCGCTTGCCTGGGCAATTGCGTTTTTAAGACGCTTGATTGCAAGCGGATACTCCGCTCTTACATAAACAACAGCGTGCTTTGCGCCGATAGCGTAGGCGCCGATAAGCATGCCTTCAATGAGGTTGTGGGGGTCGGATTCAATAACCGCTCTGTCCATGAACGCGCCGG
>DOUO01000113.1:0-4959 GCA_003520555.1 Oscillospiraceae bacterium | reverse complement strand
GGTCGCCCTCGTCGGCGTTGCAGATAAGGTATTTTTCCTCGCCCGCGCTCTGTCTTGCGGCGTTCCACTTAAACCATGTCGGGAAACCCGCGCCGCCTCTGCCTGCAAGACCCGAGGTCTTGATAACCTCGATAACATCTTCGGGGGTCATTTCGCAAAGAGCCTTTTTAAGCGCCTGATAACCGTCCGCGTTTATGTATTCCTCGATTTTTTCGGGGTTGATAATACCGCAGTTGCGCAGAGCGATTCTTGTCTGCTTGGTCAAAAATTCGCTGTCCTCTTCGGTGACAATAAGCTTTTCAACAGCCGCTTTGTTGCCGCTGCTTACAAATTCGGCGATTGCCGCCGCGTCATCTTCGCCTACCTTTACAAGACGGGTAAGCTTGTTTTCGTCGTCATATATATCAACAATGGGTTCAAGCCAGCACATGCCGATACAGCCCGCGATTGTGATGTCGGAGCTGTTAATATTTTCGGCAACCAGCGCTTTTCTTACTTTTTCGGCGCCTGCCGCGATACCGCAGGAGCCCTGACCGATTACTATTCTCACTGTGCAGCCTCCCTTAATTCCTTAAGAATTTTCTTTGTTTTGTCGGGCGTCAGACTGCCGTAGGTGTCCTCGTTAATCATCATAACGGGAGAAAGCGAGCAGCAGCCCAGACAGGCAACGCATTTGAGCGAAAACAGACCGTCCTCGGTTGTCTGTCCGTCGTCAATACCCAGTTCGTCCTTGATTGTCTGCAAAATCAGCTCCGAGGAGTTGACATGGCAGGCAGTTCCCTGGCAAAGCATAATGAGGTATTTGCCCACAGGCTCAAATCTGAACTGTGTGTAAAAGGTACCGACGCCCATAATTTCAGAGGTCGCAATTCCGGTTTTTTCCGAGATAAGCTCGATGGCTTCGCGGGGAAGATAACCGTAGATTTCCTGTGTGTGCTGTAAAATGGTAATCAGACTGCCTTTGACCGGCGCGTATTCCTGCAAAACGCCGTCAAGAAGAGACAAGTCAACAGCTCTCTTTTCCATTTTCCAATCCTCCAATTTCATTTAGAATACTATTATACATTTAAAATGATACTCAGTATTTCATTTAATTTTATCACATAATCACACGTTTTGCAAGTTTTGAAAACCAATCTTTCATTTTTATAAAATCTGTAAAAACAGGCTTTACTTATTATTTATAATTTGGTACAATTGAAGTACAATAATAATAAATAAAATGCAAAGGAGTGTATATATGGCAAATTTAAAAAGAAAAGTTGTTCTTGTAGGCACGGGAATGGTCGGCATGAGCTTTGCTTACGCGGCGTTAAACCAGAGCATTTGCGATGAGCTTGTGCTTATTGACCTTAACATCGAACGTGCGAAGGGTGAGGCTATGGACTTAAACCACGGTCTTTCATTTTCAAATTCCAGCATGAAAATTTACGCCGGAAATTACAACGACTGCGCGGACGCCGATATTGTGGTAATCTGCGCGGGAGTTAATCAAAAACCGGGTGAATCCAGACTGCAGCTTTTGCAGCGCAACACCAGCGTTTTTCAGTCAATTGTGCCGCAGGTTGTATGCTCGGGTTTTGACGGAATTTTCCTTGTAGCCACAAATCCCGTTGACATCATGACGCGCGTTACCTACGAGCTCAGCGGCTTTAACGCGGCTAAGGTTATCGGCTCGGGCACAACGCTTGACACCGCCAGACTTCGTTATCTGCTGGGTGATTACTTCAAGGTTGACCCGCGCAATATTCACGCTTATGTTATCGGCGAGCACGGCGACAGCGAGTTTGTTCCGTGGAGCCAGGCAATTTTGGGCGTGAAGCCAATTTACGATATGCTTCACGACGACACCGAGCGCTACAAAATGGACGAGCTTAAAAAAATCAGCAACGACGTGCGCACGGCGGCGTATGAAATTATCAAGGCAAAGGGTTCGACCTACTACGGAATAGGCATGGCTATATGCAAGATTGTCCGCGCGATATTCCACAACGAGAACTCAATTTACACCGCGTCGGTTCGCTTAAGAGGCGAATACGGACTTAAAAAGGATGTGTTTATAGGCAATCCGTGCATAATCAACAGCGGCGGCGCAACCAGGATTTTGGAGCTTAATCTTATGAGCGACGAACTTGAAATGTTTAAGAAATCCTACGAAATTCTTGATGACAGCTTTAACTCAATTAAAATTTAATTAATAAATATACAATAAATAGGAGAAATCATTATGACAAGTTTAAAAAGAATCTCTTTTAAATCTCTTGCGCTTTCCCTTTTTATTATCATTTTAATTAATTCGGCTTTTTCTGCTTCAGCAGCGTCAATCAACGTTAATCCTGTCGGAATCGAACCTTATGAAGAACGGTTCGAATTAGACTACAAAAATGAAACGGCAAAAACAGCGGTAGTCCTTTTAATAAAAAATATGTAAACACAATATACGGATACAGCGGATCGGCTGCGCAGTACTACGCTGACTATGAGGGAATAAACTTTGTTGAGCTTCCCGAAACGATAACTCCCGAAGAATACAACGGTCACTATTATCAGCTGTTTACCGACGCCGTTAACTGGAAAACGGCAAAAGAAATTTGCGAAGCACGCGGCGGTCACTTGGTTACCGTATCCGACTCAGGTGAACAGGCTTTTATTGAAAGGATGTCCCTGCTGATGAATTACAACGGCAAAGCGCCGTGGATTGGCGGTTACAGGAATCCCGATGATCTTAACGAATGGAAATGGGTAACCGGTGAAGAGTGGAGCTTCACTGCCTGGAACGGCGGTCAGCCGTCATACATCCGGGAAACCGCGCTTGCGTTATGCGAAAACAAAATCGGAGTCATTGTTTCACAAAATTGGAATGACGATGACGAGACCAGAAGCAGATTCTACATCTGTGAGTGGGAAAACCAAAAAGATATTTCAAATTCATGTCCCACGGGTACAACCGCGTTTAAAACAAACAGGTACAAGATATACACCGACGCCGTAAACTGGGAAACCGCGAAGCGAAATTGCGAAATGCTTGGCGGACATTTGGCAACAGTGTCCGATTTTGAAGAGCAAAGCTTTATAGCGGGGCTAAACACTTCAAACAGCGAATTATGGCTCGGCGGCTATCGCAATCCCGAAAATCCCGACGAATGGCTTTGGGCTGACGGAGAACCTTGGCAATTCACCTCATGGAACTCCGGCGAGCCTAACAACACGGAAGAAAACGCGCTTTCAATTAATCCGGCAAACTGGAACGACGCCTTTGGTTATCTTAAACGCGGATATATTTGTGAATGGGAATTCTCTGCTGTAGGTGATGTAAACCGCGACGGCAGCGCGGATATTCGCGACGTTACCGCAATTCAGCGTTATTTGTCTGAAATCGAACATCTTTCACCCGACCGCGTTTTACTGTCGGATGTAAATAACGACGGCAATATTGACATAGACGACGCAACACAGCTGCAAAAAATAATCGCCCTGATTTCAGATGATGACTGAGCAATATTCAACAATTAATCTTTATACCAACGGAAATACCGCATACAGGACAAAAGTCCCGTATGCGGTATTTTTTCGTAACAATGACCTATTGATTTATAACAGGTTAATTATATCGGGAATATAAGGTGTTCAATCAACAGAACAACATATTATGATTAAAAAACGACGATTTCTTTTCATAGATTTCCTTCATTTTATAAACACCTTAATTGTCAAAATACGCTTTTGCCGACCGGCAGTAAGCATACAAAGCGGTAATGGTTGTAATCAACGTGTTATCATCGCCGTTCAATGCTTTGCCGATATAAGACCCCGTATTAAATACCTTGGCGTTTCCGTTAAAATACAACGTAATATCATCTGTAATACATTTGGCAGGGATATCAGTGACGTCATAGCATATATAGCCGCTGTCCTCATACGGCTCGATGATACTGCCGGAATCGGTTGTCACCTTAGGTAACGGTTTGTCGTCTCCGCCGGTTTTTGAGAAATAAAGCATGTAATCCGTTTTGCTCATCAACTTCAGCCTTGAGCCTTCAAATTTCAAACCGTAATCGGCAAAATCGCTGTCCTGATATGTATATGACGTAAGCGCGTCGCCGCTGATATCAGCCAAAGAATAATCGCCTAAGCTGCTGTCTGCAAGAGCGTCGGAATTATGATCGAAATGCAGCTGAGATTTAGCTCCGTAAACAAGCATTGACGTTACAAGATTCTGTAGCTTTTCAAGCTTTTCGGGCTCTTTCGGGAAGAGATTATCAAACTCGCCGTCCTTATTCTCAATAATCCTTTTTGCGTACTTCTCAACCGAATATGCTTCGGTATCAATAATTTCTCCGTTGCATTTCAAGGCGGCAATGATTGTATCGGTCATTTCCTTCGACGCCACATTGCAGGGAACTACATAGTAGCCTGTTTCCGTATCCTGAGTGATTTGGGACAATGGAACCGATACGGTTTTTTGATTCCAGGAGAAATCAACGTCTACATCGGCAGGATTGTATCCCTTTGGCAAATCGACATAATAATTAACACCGATATCGCCCTTCAAAGTCAGCGAGTGACCGACAAAACAATGAGTGTCATTACCGATAAAGCTAATCTCGTACGGTGAAAAGTGATTGGCCGTGATTACAAGATAGCCGTCCTCTATCTCGGCAGGAACTTGGATTTGTCTGCCGTTCTCTGTTCTGGTGACATAAACATTCTTGGCGTTCTGATACTGCTGATCGTTCAAGGGAATCCTGATTTTGATAGATCCGTCGGGCTGGATATCACCGATTACATCATCATCTGCCAAATCAAACTCAAACAGCATTTTTGACCAACCGATCCACCGCGAAGCTTCTCTTACCTGATAGTTGAGAGCGTATTCATATTTCTGTCCGCAATGGGTACATACAAATGTACACTTTGACGCATCCGCGGAATCCTTGTCCTTTTCGGAGGTCATCGCTT
>DOUO01000033.1 GCA_003520555.1 Oscillospiraceae bacterium | reverse complement strand
GTTGTGGTCAAGCGTAAAATCGAGGTTGAACAGCGCGACCAAATTATTGAGTTTCAGGAAAAGCTCAGCAAGGATTACAAATGCGGCAACGTTATTTCGCTGCTTGACGATTACAAGCGCTATTACCCTCACGACACCCTTGCGTCCTGCGTAATCGGCTTCACCGGCGCGGACGAACAGGGACTTGAGGGCGTTGAGTATAAGTATGACAATTACCTTGCCGGCAAGCCCGGACGAATTGTCACGGCAATCAATGCGCGCGGCGCGAACATGCCGTTTCAGTTTGAACAGAATGTCGACAGCGAGGACGGCAACAACATTTATCTTACAATTGACGAAAACATCCAGTCCATCTGTGAAAAATACATGGCCGAAGGCATCGCGAACAACAACGTACTGAACCGAGGCGTATGTATCGCGATGGACGTCAACACCGGCGCGATTTTGGCAATGGTAACCGCCAACGGCTACAATCTTAACGACCCGTACACCCTTCCCGCGGAAACCATGAACAAAATCAAGGAGCTTCCCGAAAAGGAGCAAAGCGCCGCCGAAAGCGAAGCGCTGTCCGCAATGTGGCGAAACAAAGCGGTTGCGGATACATATATGCCCGGTTCGGTATTTAAAATGTGTACCGCGGCAATGGCGCTTGAGGAAGGAAAAATCACCGACTCAAGCTCGTTCTTCTGCGCCGGCTCCGTAACCTTCGGCAACGACGTAATCCATTGTCACGACACCGGCGGTCACGGCACGCAAAGCTTTGTTCAGGCAATATGCAATTCCTGCAACCCGGCGTTTATCCAGATAGGCCAGCTTGTGGGCGCTGAAAAATTCCGCGATTATTACGCGGGCTTCGGATTTGCGGAAAAATCCGGAATAGACCTCCCCGGCGAGGCTGAGGATACCTTCTGGGAGGAAGGACAAATGAGTGAGGTTGACTTTGCGGTTGCCTCCTTCGGACAAAACTTCCAGATTACCCCCGTAAGCATGATTACCGCCTGCGCGGCAGTAGCAAACGGAGGTTATGTGCTTCAGCCCTACGTTGTTCAAAAAATCACCGACAACAAGGGCAACGTTATCAAGAACGTTGAAAAAAAGGTAAAGCGTCAGGTTGTTTCCAAGGAAACCTCCGACAAAATGAACGAAATCCTCGGCTATAACACGCAAACCGCGGGCGCTACGGCAGGCTATGTCCCGGGCTACAAGGTTGCCGGTAAAACCGGTACATCCGAGAAAATCGGCGTTCAGAAAAAGCTCAGTTCCTTTGAGGAGGACTACATCGCTTCGTTCTGCGGTTACGCTCCGGCGGACGACCCGCAAATCGCGATGCTTGTATTCTTTGATACGCCCGACGGCGGAGCTTACTACGGTTCTCAGGTTTCGTCGCCCGTATTTATCAATATTATGTCCGAGGTTCTTCCGTACCTTGAGGTTAAGACCGACTACAACGAGGACGAACTCGCGTTCCTTGACACCTCTGCCGGCGACTACACCGGCATGAAGGCTTCGGAAGCAAAGGCGGCTGTAGAAAAGGACGGCTTTACGCCGGTAATTTACGGCATGGGTGAAAAGGTAATTTCGCAAATTCCGCCCGTTTCCGCCAATCTTATCTCAGGCGGCACAATTGTGCTGTACACTGACGAGGAAACCAAAAACTCAACCAAGGTCACCGTCCCGAACTTTGTAGGCATGGGAGCTGTTGAAGCAAACAGCCTTGCCGCAAGCTACGGACTGAATTTAAGCTACAAGGGCGCGGCCGGCTCCGGCGGAACGTGCAGCGCTCAGGACGTTAAGGAAGGCACTGAGGTAGCCGCCGGTACGGTAATCACGCTGACCTTCACGGCTTCGTCGGGCGGCGGCTTTAACGACTAAAAATATAATGAGGGCTATTATTTAAAGAGAGGACAGATAAAAATGATAGTTTACGGTGTCTGGACATTTTGCGCGGCAATACTTGCCTTCGCAATTTCGGCAATCGTCGGAAAATTTCTGATTCCATATCTTCATAAACTTCACTTCGGACAGACAATTCTTGAGGACGGCCCCAGCTGGCATAAACAAAAGCAGGGCACTCCCATTATGGGCGGCATCATGTTCATAGTCGCAATCGTATCCGTCGGACTTATCAGCACCGTTGTTTATATGCTGACGGGAACCGAATTTATCGACACCTACCGCTCAAATATGGGTAAGGAAACCATTTATATCTTCGCGGGTCTGGGACTTGCGCTTGCAAACGGCTTAATCGGCTTTTTTGACGATTACACCAAGGCTGTAAAGAAACGCAACCTCGGACTCACCGCAAAGCAAAAGCTTGTTCTGCAATTCGCTTCCGCGGCAATATACCTCGCGGTTCTCGGTTTTTCCGGCTGCGGAACAACAACAATTATTCCGTTTGTCGGCGAAGTTGACCTCGGTTTCTTCTATTACATCATTTCGGCAATTGTTATCGTAGGCGTTGTTAACGCCGTAAACCTTACCGACGGCGTTGACGGCCTTGTGGGTTCAATAACCTTTTTTGTAGCAGTAGGCTTTATGCTTATCGCCAGCGCCACCTACGCTCTCGGCCTCACCGCCTTAAGCGCGGCTGTTGCCGGCGGATGCCTGGGCTTTTTGGTATGGAATTTCCACCCGGCAAAGGTTTTCATGGGCGACACAGGCTCGCTGTTTTTGGGCGGCATTGTGTGCGCGATGGCATTCGCCACCGGGATGCCTGTCTTACTGCTCCCGATGGGCATCGTTTACCTGTGTGAAATGTTCTCGGTAATCCTGCAGGTAAGCTACTTTAAAATTACTCACGGCAAACGCCTGTTCAAAATGACTCCGATCCACCACCATTTTGAAATGTGCGGCTGGAGCGAAGTAAAAATCGTAGGGGTGTTCAGCCTTGTTACCGCAATCTTCGCGGCAATTTCCTTTATGCTGGTAATGTTAGGCACTAAATAAAAGGCAAATAAAATCCGGCAACGAAAGGGGTTTTGGATTTTGGCTCCAAACTTTAAGCTGCTGCTCAAGGGCGACGTCAACCGAATTTATGACGACGAATACCGGGCGGCGCAAAACTCCAAAAAAGAAAAGTTTTTCATACGCAGACCGCGCCAAAGGAAGATGAAAAACGCAAAGTGGTTTGACGTCGGCATGGGCATTGACCTGCCGTTCTGCATAATCATTTTTGTGCTCCTGACAGTCGGCACAATCATGATGTTTTCGGCAAGCTACGCGTTTTCGTATTACACGCAGGGCGACAGCTATTATTACCTCGTGCGCCAGCTCATCTTCATTGTTTTGGGCGTAGCCGGAATGGCGGTTATGTCGCTGTTCAATTACAATAAGCTGCACCAAATCGCGCCAATCGTACTTGGCGTGGCTTACGTGGCTCTGCTCGTAGTTTTGATTTTGCCGTCGGGCGACGGCGGCGTAAAACGCTGGATACCGCTTGGAATGTTCAACATCCAGCCGTCCGAAATCGCAAAATTCGCGGTAATTCTGTTCTTTGCTCACTGGGCAAGTAAATATTATAATAAAATGCAGCTCCCGAAGTTCAGCGTACTGCCCGGCTTGATTGTATTCGGCAGTATCGCCGTGCTGCTTTTCCTTGAGCCGCATTATTCCGGTATCGTTATTATCGGTATGCTCACCGTGCTGATGCTCTATATCGGCGGAATGAAAACAAAATATCTCGCAATCGGCGGCATAGCCCTGTTGGGACTTGTGCTTCTGCTTGCGGTAACAGGCGGTTTGACCTACGCCATGAGCCGTATGGACGGCTGGGGACAGTCGCTTGAATACACAACCGAGGAAATGTGGCAGACAACCTGGCAGACGCGCAACTCGCTTTACGCCATCGGCAGCGGCGGCTTGTGGGGACTCGGACTCGGACAGTCACGCCAAAAATACCTCTATCTTCCCGAACCTCAAAACGACTTTATCTTCGCGATTGTGGTTGAGGAGCTCGGACTTATCGGCGCGGCAATCATCCTGCTTATTTTTGCCCTTCTTGTGTGGAGGGGAATCACGCTTTCGCTGCGCGCGAAGGATAAATTCGGCAAGCTGCTTGGCATAGGACTCACCTCGCAAATCGGAATACAGGTTGTGCTTAATATTCTTGTTATCACCGACTGGCTGCCGAACACGGGTATCAGTCTGCCGTTCTTCAGCTACGGAGGTTCGTCGCTGATCATGCTTCTGGCGCAGATGGGCATTGTCCTTTCAATTTCACGCACGGCTAACATCGAAAGACAGTAATCAAGGAGTTTTTTATGAAGGTATTACTCGCGGGAGGCGGCACTGCAGGCCACATCAACCCCGCACTCGCCATCGCAGGATATATTAAGCAAAAGCGTCCCGACGCCGAATTTCTGTTTATCGGCAACGAGGACGGCATGGAACAGCGACTTGTAAAGCAGGCAGGCTATCCCATAAAATCAATTTCCATCAGCGGCTTCAAGCGCGGCTTTTCGCCCAGGGATACCGTCGAAAACATAAAAACCGTTGAACGCGCGATAAAATCAACCGCGGATTCCAAAAAGATTATCAGGGAGTTTAAACCCGACATCTGTATCGGCACCGGCGGATATGTGTCGGGTCCCGTCGTAAAGGCGGCATCAAAGCTCGGCGTGCCCTGCCTTATCCATGAACAAAACGCTTATCCCGGCATAACAAACAAAATGCTCAGGAAACGCGTCGTCAAGGTTATGGTAGCTGTCGCGGCGGCAAAAAAATTTTTTGCCGATGTTGATACCGTTGTCACGGGCAATCCCGTGCGCGAGGAAATCCTTACCGCCGACAAGGCTGAAAGCCGCAAAAAGCTCGGACTTGACGGCAGACCCGTAGTGCTGTCGTTCGGCGGAAGCCTCGGCGCGCAGGTAATAAACGAAGCCATGGCGGACTTTGTCGCAAGAAGCGGCAGGGACTGCAAATATCAGCATATCCACGCTTACGGAAGCTACGGCGACTGGTTCCCCGCGCTTGTCAGGGAAAAGGGAACCGACATCGAAGAATGTTCAAATCTTGATATAAGACCGTATATTGACAATATGCCCGAATGTATGGCGGCGGCGGATTTGGTAATCAGCCGCGCGGGAGCCATCACCCTCAGCGAAATTCAGGCAATGGGCAAGCCGTCAATCCTTATTCCTTCGCCCAACGTGGCGGAAAACCACCAGTACCACAACGCTATGGCGCTGGTTGACGCAGGCGCGGCGGACATCATTGAGGAAAGCGAGCTTTCGGGCGAGCTGCTCATGAAAAAGGCGGACGCGATGCTGTCGGATTCATCGGTGCTTGAAGCCTACACCCAAAACGCCAAAAAAATGGCAATAGTAAACGCCAACGAACGCATCTATTCCGTCATCAAAAAGACCTTGGAATCACGCTGAGCTGCAATCACATTCGCGCGCCTCTTACATAAAATGAATTGAAATTATGTAAGAGGGTGTTACTGTGTCAAAGCTGATTGTGGCAGGTCGTCAAAAGCTCAGCGGCGCGGTTAAAATTCAGGGCGCGAAAAACAGCGCGCTGCCGATTTTAGCCGCTACGCTTCTGGCAAAGGGTGAAAACGTAATCTATAACTGTCCGGTTTTGTCGGACGTTGAGGCTTCATGCCGTATTCTGAGATACTTAGGCTGCAAGGTCAGCCGCAGCGCTCATACGCTTATAATTAAAAGCGACGGAGCGCTTAAAAGTGATATTCCCGACGAACTGATGCGCAAAACGCGCAGCTCCATCGTGTTTCTCGGCGCGTTGCTCGCCTCGGCAAAAAGCGCGAGGCTAACGCTTCCGGGCGGCTGCGAAATAGGTCAAAGGCCTATTGATATGCACCTCAAGGGGCTCAAGGCTCTGGGCGCGCTCATCAGGGAAAAGCACGGGTATCTTGAATGTTCCGCGCCATACGGTCTTACCGGCAGCAGAATTACGCTGTCGTTTCCGAGCGTAGGCGCGACAGAGGACATCATGATTGCCGCGGCAACCGCCGGCGGCACTACAACAATAACAAACGCGGCAAGAGAACCCGAAATAAGCGACCTTGCCGCTTACTTAAACAGCTGCGGCGCCTGTATTTACGGCGCGGGCGAGGGAGTAATTGTAATTGACGGCGTAAAAAGCCTTCACGCCTGCTCCCATACAATAATTCCCGACCGTATTGCCGCCGCGACTCTGATGAGCTGCGCAGCGGTCACAGGGTCAAAAATCACGCTTAAAGGAGCCGTGCCTTCGCACCTCGGCGCGGTTATTCCCGTGTTTGAGGAATCCGGCTGCAAAATAATAAGCCGCGGCGGAGAGCTGGAATTTACCGCTCCTCAAAGGCTTAAATCAATGAAAACCGTGCGTACAATGCCGTACCCCGGTTTTCCCACCGACGCTCAGGCGCCTGTTTTGGCGGCGGCGTGCGTCGCAAAGGGAACAAGCGTATTTGTGGAAAACATTTTCGAAAACCGTTACCGGCACGTCAGCGAGCTTTCCCGTATGGGCGCGTGTTTAAAAACCGAAGGCAAGGTTTGCGTTGCCGAGGGAGTTCCCGCTTTGTACGGAGCCACCGTGGACGCAACCGACCTGCGCGGAGCCGCGGCGCTTGTCGCTGCGGGCTTGTGCGCCGAATCATACACAACGGTAAACGGAGTTCAGTATTTGGAACGAGGTTACGAAAGCCTTGAACAAACGCTCTGCTCGCTCGGAGCGGACGTAAAAAAGATATAAATTTTTTATACAGCGGAAGTGAAAACGAAAGGAGGGTTGACCGTGGCGTTGAATTCCAAGGATAAAAAGGAGCTTGCCAAGCGCAGGAAGGAAGCCGCAAAACAGGCTCAGGAGTACCATAAAAACCAAGAGAAAAAGGAAAAAAAGCAAAAGGCTTCGCAAAAGCCCAAAAAGCCGAAAAAGGAAAAAACAAAAAAAGAAAAGCCTGACAGGGAAGGCTCAACAAAAAACGCCAGCAAAATTGAGGAAGCGGTCAATTCCGGAAAAACTACCAAGTTTGAAAATATCAGCCGTGAGGAAAAATTCCGTCGTGAAAGCGAGGAACGCATCCGAAACCTCAAGCCGCAGGATTTTGAGGACGGCTATTACATAGATGAGTACGCGGAAAAACAACGCCAAAAAAAGCGCCTTAAAATTATCCGCAAGCAGGAACGCGAGGTAATCAAGCGCAATAAAAAGCCGATGACCTCAAAACAGCTGCGTAAGCGCAGAATAATTATTTCGGCGTCAATCTTTCTGGCGGTAATTATCATCGGCGTGGTGTTAAGTCTTACGGTTCTGTTTAAAACCGAAAAAATAGACGTCGAAGGCGACGATTATTACTACGACAACCAAATCATCGGTTTTTCAAATGTAGCGCTGCAGCAAAACATATTCGTAGCGGCAATGGGCAGTACACCCGAAAAAATCAGTGAAAACCTGCCTTATGTTGAAAAAGCGGAAATCGGCGTCGCGATTCCCGACACCGTCACTATTAAAATTACAAACGCTGTTCCCACATACGCTGTCAAGGACGGCAACGAATACCTTATTGTCAGCTCAAAGGGCAGAATTCTTGAAAAAACCCCGGACAACAGCAAGGGCTTAACCGAGCTTGTTTGCTCTGATGTAACCAACAAAGAGCCCGGAAGTTACCTGCAGTTCAACGACAGCAATGTTTCCGATATCCTTGAAAGCGTGGCAAACAGCCTTGCCGACAACGATGTTAAAAACGTTACCGCTCTCAATATCAAAAATCCCAATGATATCACCTTTAACTACGATAATCACATTACCGTAAAGCTCGGTCTCCCCGAGGAGCTTGACTACAAAATCAGAACGGCGATGAAAATCATTACCGAAAAGCTCGACCCGAACAAAACGGGAGCAATTTACGGTACCCTTGACGTGTCAACCTGCGCAAAGAACAAAATGTCGCATTATAAGCCTGCGGAAACTCAACCGACCACGGTCGCTCCGTCAACAGCCGCCACAAATCCCACAGACTCAACCCAGCCTTCAACAATCGCTCAAAACGGGGGCTATGACAACGGCGTAAACGGCGGTTATAACAGCAGCGCTAACG
>DOUO01000111.1 GCA_003520555.1 Oscillospiraceae bacterium | reverse complement strand
GTGGATTGAACAGATAATGCGCTCCTTTACCTCAATTTCAAGCGATTGCCGCATTGCCTCGCTGTAAAGCTCAAGCTGTTTTTTGTACAGAGTTTTAAGCTTTCCGATTTCCCGTACATGGTCGGTTTTGTAGTCGACAATTACCAGCTTGCCGTCCTCCTCAAAGGCAAGGTCAACAGCGCCCTGCATAATGATTTTAAAGTCGGTATCAACATCCCTGTATTCATCATACACAAGTGACGGCGGGATTTTAGCGGCAAAGCGTTCCTCGCGATAAACCTTTGAAGAATTCAGAACGCGGTCAAACAGCGCGGAATTTAACAGGGTTTTCAATTTTTCCCTGTCAATGGCTTTGCGTTGCTGTTCACTCAGCCTGCCGCATTCCGCAAGACGGTTTATTTCAGCGGATATATCTACGCGCGCAGCCTTAAAATCACAGTATTGGAGGAATACATGATGGGCTGTTCCGCGTTCAACAGCGGCGGCTGTTTCCGTGCTCATAAAGCCCGGCTTTGCGACCGTCCTTTCAAAATATTCCGCGCTTTGGCTGTGCGCCGCCTGCGACGCGCTGACCTTCTGCGGCAAATTCAAAATATCCGAATTTCGGTATTTGAAGCCTATGTT
Organism: Oscillospiraceae bacterium; assembly: GCA_003520555.1. Classification (GTDB taxonomy): domain Bacteria; phylum Bacillota; class Clostridia; order Oscillospirales; family Acutalibacteraceae; genus Ruminococcoides. Next base: position 8,303 of record DOUO01000111.1, on the reverse strand, counting down.
CTGTTTTAAAAGCCGAGCGTAATTAACATCTGTTTTACGGTCTTTTGTGACTTCCGAAGGTAAAACTTCCGAGCCGGCGGCGCTTTCCTCGGATTGTTCCGAGCCGTTTAAGGCCATAAGCCCGGCTTCGGTTTTGATATGATTAAATTTCCATTCAGGATAATTCTCGTTTAAAATAATATTTCCTGCACGGGAATTCATCTGTCCGCGCGTTGAGGGGTTTGCCAGCGCGCAAAGCGCAATCCATTCAAAAATGGTACCGCTGTTTGAAACCGTGTACGGCTCAATTATTTTACCCATTGCAAGCTTTGACAAGGTTTTTTCGATAAAGCTGTCGGTTTTTGCCATTGTTCCCACAACAATAAGCTTTTCCCTCGCGCGGGTAAGGGCGACGTACAATACCCTGAGCTCCTCGGCAATTTCGTTTCGCTCGATTTCAATTTCGACGGCGATTCGCGGCAGGGTGTCATAGCGGCAAACGCCCTTTTTGCGCTTAATTCCAAGCCCTGCGCGGCTGTCGATAAGCACATCGCTTTTGAGATCGGTTTTATTGAACCTTTTGGCAGTGCCTGCAAGAAAGCATACAGGATATTCAAGTCCCTTGGACTTGTGAACGCTGAGCACACGAACGCCGTTAAGCGCGGCTGCGTCAGCGGTTGAATCCGACGGCAGCTCGGTTTTATTGTCAATAACACGGTCAATAAAGCCGATAAAATCACTTAGGGTTTTATAACCGCCTGCCCGGTAGCTTTGAGCGTAACCTCGAAGCAAGTTTAGATTTGCAAGCGGTCTTTCACCTCCGCGTACAGCGGATGTGACGGCGGAAATTGAGGTTGTCTCATAAATTTTACCGACAAGCTCGTCTATGGCGCAGTTGTATGAACATTCGCGCAGCGCGTCAAGCTCGGACAAAAAAGCGGCGGCTTTTTCATTGTTTTCCGCGTACTTTTTAAGCGAATGATAAAGCGGGATTTTGCGGCTGCCCGAACGCATTTCGGCAAGTTCATCGGGCGTAAAGCCGTAAAGCGGACTGCAAAGCACGCTAAGTAAGGGAATATCCTGAACCGGGTTATCAATAATTCGCATCAAATTTAAAATGACCTTTACCTCAACAGATTCAAACGCGCTTTCGCTTTCCTCGCTGTATGCCGGGACGCCGTTTTGAATAAGCGTTTCAACATACGCGCCCGCAACCGATTTGGGACTGCGCATTATTACCGCAAAGTCTCCGAAGGTAGCGCGGCGGCTTTTGCCGTCCTTTGACACGGTAAAGCCTTCGCCCATGAGCTGTTTGATTCGGCTTGCGATATAAGTGGCTTCAAGTTGAGGAGTTTCCGCGTTGCCAAAGGCTGATTTTTCTATTAAAGAAATTTCAGTTTCACGGTTTTCACACTCGGGATACTTGGCCCCGACGTTTAATTTTTCATCATCGGTGTATTCCATTCCCGCGCAGTCCTGCCTCATCAGGCGTGAAAAAACAAAATTAACGGAGTCGCAAACCTCCCTGCGGCTTCTGAAATTTTTGTCAAGAATTACAGCGGCAGGAAAATTTTGCTTTTCTTCATCGTAGCGGTTGTAGCTTTGGCGGCGGTCAATAAAAATTTTGGGCTTTGCCTGACGGAAGCCGTAAATACTCTGCTTTACGTCTCCCACAGCAAAAAGGTTTTCTTCGTTGGTAGAAACACAGTTGAATATTAAATCCTGAACGTCGTTTACATCCTGAAATTCATCGACGATAATCGCGTCGAAACGCTTTGAAATTTCATGAGCCTGCGGCGTTTTTATGTAACCGCCCATACCGTTTGAACGCGCCAGAAGCCTGACGGTCAGCAGCTCGGTATCGGCGAAGGTAAGAATGTTTTTATTCTTTTTTAGAATATTTAATTCATCAATGTATCTTAAAACAAGCGCAAAAAGCTCGCGTACAATCAGGTAGAGCTCGTCGATTTCGTCCTTTGCTTGCGCTTCGGTGCGGCAAAATACACGTTTGAGCTTTTCGTTAGCGGACTTGAATTCTTCGCGGTTTGAGGCAACGGAAAGCTTTGCCGGGTTTTCCTTGTAGCCGCGCGGAGTTGAAAGCCTTTTGAGCGCGTAGGAATTTAAACTGCCTACCGCATTGTCCCACTTTTTTCCCAGCAGGTTCTTTTGGACGGTCGTAAAATAACTTAAATCGTCCTCAATTACGGGACGGAGCTTTTCGCTTAACTTTTCGTCACCCTCGTTTTTTAAAACAAGCAATGAGCTTTCGCAAAGGGTTATTCCGTGATTCAGCGCGGAGTGGGCGTAGTCGTAAATGATTTGCCCCCAAACAGAGCTTAAGACGTCGCCTTTTTTATATTCCATGAGCATGTTGTCAAGCCACTGCTCCGGAAAGGGCTGAGTATCAAGAAATTCACATATTCTCAGTACGGTTCTGCGCAGGTTAAGGTCGCCCTCTTTGCCGGAAAAAGCGTCAAGCAGCAGCTTAAAGCCGTCGGAGTTTTTATCGTAAAACGCTTCGACAGCCGTATCCATAGCTTCGGTTTGAAGCAGCTCAAGCTCTGTTTGTTCGGCGGCGCGGAAGTTTGGCTCAATTTCAAGAGTATGGAAGTATTCGCGAATAATATTTGCGCAAAAACTGTCGATTGTTGATATTGAAGCGTTATACAAAAGACGGCGCTGACGCAAAAGACGCGGATTGTACGGGTCTGCCTCAAGCAGCTTTGTAAGCGCGTCGGAAATACGCTGCTGCATTTCCGCGGCGGCGTCGCGAGTGAAGGTAACGATGAGAAGTCTGTCGGCGTCAATCGGGTTTTCCTCACGCGTAATAAGCTTGATTACACGTTCGACAAGCACGGCGGTTTTACCCGAGCCTGCCGCGGCGGACACAAGCACCGAACCGCCCGAGGCGTAAATTGCCTGCCGCTGTTCATTTGTCCATTCAGGCATTTTCCTGAGCCTCCTTTTCATCATCAAGCATTTTATAAACCTCAGCGTTGTCAACGCCGAAGGTGTTTCGCGCTTCGCTCATGCGGTAAGCGCAAACACTGTCATAAGGACAGTATTCGCAGGCGTCGTGCGCGCCCTTTACGGGCGAAGCTTCAATTTTTCCGCCGTAAAGCTCTCTGCCCATTTGCGCAATAATCAGGTCAAGCTTTTTAAATATTTTTCCGAACTGCTCAAGTGTAGCGAGGCTTTTTGATGAGCTTGGCTTGCCGTCCTTTATTTTGACCGGAATGTAGGTTGCGGACTCGGTTTTGTCCATGCCCTTTATTACACGCGCGTCGTCAAGCAAGAGTCCGTTCATTTTGTAATTATCGCTGATTTTCTTATTTATCTGCTCCTCTGTAAGATTATCGGCGGAAATAACCGGTACGCCCGCGGGCATGTAAAGAATCCCGGCGGGAGTTGTTGCGCCGTAACGCCGATCACCGTTTTTATTGATTGAGTTAAGGTACAAAAGCATTTGCAAATTAAGACCGTATAGGATGTCCGAAAGCTTGAACTCCTTTGACCCGGTTTTGTAATCAACAACGCGCACGAAGGACGCGCCGTCGTGTTTAAGCAAATCAACGCGGTCAACGCTGCCGCAAACGGCAATTTTATGTCCTGTTGGAAGTAAGATAGTGTAAGCCGGAATATCGGTGCCGATGCCGAGCTCGCAGTCGGCAACGGCGAAATCGCTTGCGCTTAGCTCGTCAACCAAATGCCTGAGCAGCAGAAGCAAATTGCGGCGGAGCATTTCAAGCTTGTACAAAAACGAGTTTGATTTTTGCTCTGAGCCGCCGAAATATTCTTCAAGATAAATTTCGATGGTTTTGCTGATAAAACCTGAAAGTGTCTTATCATTCATTGATGAATATTCTTTTTTAGAATATTCAGTGAAGAATTTTTCAAGCACATAATGCACCAGCGTGCCGTATTCCATTTGATTGATTTCCGCCTTTAGCCTTTCGCGCGCGCGCAGACCATAGTTGCAGAAGTACGCAAAGCGGCACAGACTGAATTTTTCAATTTGCGACGCCGAGATTGTTAAGTCTTTTCCGAAAAGCTTTTCGGCGTTTTTAAGATTTTCAATTGCGAAAGGTTTGTTTGTTAAGGCGCGCCTGACCGCCTCGGCTTTTGGCGAAAAGCGGCTGTCCGATAAAAAATATTCGCCGAGTCCCGAAAGCTCGGTTTCGTTTTCACCGAGTGATTTTGCGTATTCCTCAAACGCAGGCAAAACTGCAAGCATAGCCTCGGCGCGGTCGTCAAAGTCATCGCGCGAAAGCGTTGGAGCGTCGGGAAATATTGCAATAACTTCACTGAAAATTGATGAAGGCGAAAGGGATTCTCCTTTTGCGCCGACAAGCGGACAACTTATAAACAGTCTTTCAGACGCGGAAGAAAGGCAAGAATAAGTCATAAAGGTTTCAAGGTTTGCAAGGTCTGAAAAATCGTCGCTGATTTTTACATCAGCGTTGCTCAAAAGCTTTAACTCATAAGCCGAAAACAACCCGGACGTATGCGGTACGGCAGGAAATACACCGTCGTTACAGCCGATTAAGAAGCTGATTTTTTGCGTGGAGTTTCGCACTCTTTGCGAGGTGGTAATATTTACGCAATCGGCCGTTTGGGGGATTTTCATAAACTCAATCGCTCCGGTTTGAATTGAAAGCAGTTCATAATAGCGATTAGGGCTGAGCCTGAAATTACCCACGGCGGCAACGGTTTTGTCAAGACATGCCATGAGCATTGCCCACATTCTGAGAAGCTCCTCACTGTCACCTGTTTTATCAATTTTATCAAGCTTAGCGCACATTGATTTAAGCGCTTCGGGAACCTTGAGGTCGAGCAAAAGCAGGTATAAAAGCCGGCTGATTTCCTCCCCTGTTTTATCCTTGATTTCCTCGCGGAATTTAAGAAGCGGAACGGCAAAGGAACGGCGTACACGCTCAGCAACGCTCAGCTCTTCCCTGTCGGCTTCGGTAAACGTTTCCGAAAAACCACGCGGATTTTGCGTAAACTCGTTATAAAAACCTTTTCCGTTTATGTTCCAAATATATATGTAGTTTTCAAAAGCAGAAATTTCTTCTAAAGAATTTTGAGTAAGCCCTGTTTTTAAATACGCAAGTACGTCCTCGCGCCTGAAGCCGTTTAATATCAGTCTGAAAACGGAGTTGACCAGGCGGATTGGCGGAGTAACGGAAGGGTCGCGGCTGTCATCGGTGAAATACGGGATTTCATATTTGTCAAAAACAGACTGAATGACTCCGCTGTAGGGCGCAAGGTCATTGCAAATTACCGCTATGTCGGAGTAAAGACAGCCGTCCTCAATTATCATATGCTTGATTTTACGCGCGGTAAATTCGCACTCGTCATAAATATCGTTGGCGGCGTACAAAGTAATATATTCGGGTTCACCCTTCACAGGCGACTTTGCAAAGCGGTAAGACCATGCTTCCACGGCTTTAAGCTCGTCGTTGCCGAACCGCGGTTGACCTGTAAGCTTAACCGGAGCCTTTACGGGAATTAAGTCACGCTTCGCAAGATTAATTATTGCGCGCATACTGCGGTTTGTTGTGTCAAAAACCTCCTCGTTTCCCGTTTCGGGGTCAAGGGTAAGGCTTATATACGCCTCGCGGCTGCGGTTTAACAGCAGCCGAAGAATTCTGAGCTGAACAGAGGTAAAGCCGCTGAATGAATCTACATAGAGAACGGTATTTTTAAAGAGCTCGTTATTCTTTAAAATAATCAGCTCGGCTCTTGCAAGGTTATCAAGTGGGTCGATGTAGCTTTGATTAACAAGGGCGTCAAAGGTTTCGAACACCAGCGCTGTTTCCTCAAGCTTTGCTTTAAGCGAGCCGTCGTCGGTTTTTACGGCGGCATTTTTAAGCATATCTGCTGTAACGCCGTTTTTTTTGCACTCCTTCAGTGTGTGCAGCATAAGGTCGGTTACGCCCGGGTTTGAACCCGCGCTTAAAACATTCAGCTTTTCGCTGAGCTGTTCAAGCGCAAGACTCATAAGCACCGCGCGCGTACCGTCGTCAATAAGGTTTTGCGGAATGTTTGAGGAAGCCTCAAAAACATGGCGGCACAGGCCTTCAAAGCCGAGAACAGTTACGTTTTTTGAAAGGCGGGCGCCGAGTACGTCAAGAAAATCCTTTTCGGTTTCAAAAGTGCTTTGGTCGGGCACAAGCATTATGATTTTATCATCAGCGTTTGTAACGCGCTGTTTTATTTGGTTGTAAATATATGTGGTTTTGCCGCTTCCCGAACGGCCTAAAATGAATTTCAGCATAATTTTACACCTTGCGCCTAAAAATTTTTGATTCAATAAATATATTATACCACAGTACATTGTGTCATTTAAAGGACTTAGGTAAAAAATGAACGGATTTTTTCAAAAAATTCAATTATTTTGAATTTGTATTCTGTTTTTTCCTCGTGAACAACATCATATTCATTTTGGTCAAGCGCGCGTTTTGCCTCTTCGTCCGGCTGAGGCGACAAACACAGCGACGGATACATCACGCACCACCAGTTATGCCCTTCCCCGTTCCCGATTGTTACGCGCAGTGCGTCGTACATTCCCGGCGGCAGAGTGTAGTTTTTATATTTGCGCGTGTTAAAATACATGTTTGTGATTTGCGCTGTTACCTTGTAATCACTGCCGTTTTTGAGCACCTCGTCATAGGCGGCGTCGGCTATGAACTGTAGTTTGCCGCTCACAAGATTTTGCGCTTCTTCCTTGCTTTTTGCTGAATTAAAGAGAGCTTTTGTTTCGCTGAGAACCCTGTCGCGAACCTTGAGCTTGAGGCTTTGATCCGCGGCGGAGTCCGAATTCGCGAGTATATGAAATCTGAAAACATCGGTGTAAATTTCACGGCAACCGGCGTTAAACGGAATAACAGAATAAATTACCGCAAGTACAAACGCAACGCACGCCGCTTTAACTATTTTGAGCATAATAAAACCTGCCTTTCACTAAGATGATTGGCAGGTTTTTACGGTTTATTCAGTTAAACAAATTATCACTTAACAACAACATTTTCATCGCCGAGCTGATATTTCAGCTCGTTTATCATTACGTCGTTAAGCTCTGTCCAAAGCGTTCTTGGCGCCATAACAGCCTTTCCCTGATTTTTAAGATAAAACACAACCTGCGTTTTTCCTTCAAAAATATCAAGCACACGTTTAGCGCGGCGGTAAAGGTCGGTGTACAAATCGTCGATTCTCAGGTATAAAACCGGCGGTTTTTCCGAAGCCGCGGGCTTGGGCTGAGCGGCTTTTTTTCCCATTTGAGCACATTCGGCGTTCGTGCGCGCAGGTTCGGCGGTGTCGCAAATAAGCTTGGGCTCTTCATCCTCCCTTACACTGACTGTACCGCGAAGCACAACGACATTGTTTTCGTTGAGCATTAATCCGAACTTTTCATAAACGTTGGGGAAAATAATAGCTTCAATTACACCGTAGCGGTCGTCAACGGTGACAAACGCCATCATTTTTGTGCTTTTTGTAAGCTGGGTTCTGACCTTGCCGATAATTCCCACTACGCAAGCCTTTTGACCGTCGCGGTAACGGCCGCCGTCGTTTCGGATAATCGCTCCGACATTGTCGGCTTTGATGAGCGTCGCAAAATCGGAATAGTCGTCAACAGGGTGTCCGCTGAGATACATTCCCGCGGTTTCGTTTTCCATTTGGAGTAATTCCGCGCGCGAATACTCCGGCAAGTCGGGAACAGACGGACCGTCGGCGTTTTTTGCGGCATTGCCGCCGTCCAAATCAAAGAAGGAGATTTGCCCGTTTAAGTTATGCCGCGCTTCAAATTCCACATCCTCCAGCACGGTTTTGCTGACTGCAAGAAGCTGACGGCGGTTTGCGCCCATTCCATCAAAGGCGCCGCATTTTATCAGGCTTTCAACCGCGCGGATGTTCATGTTTTTGCCGTACAGGCGTTTGCAAAAATCGTATAGCGAGGTGTACGGCTTAAGTCCGCGCTCGCCGATTATTTCGTCAATAAACTGCGCGCCGAGATTTTTTACGGCAAGAAGTCCGTAACGCAGGTTTTTACCGCTCACCGCAAAGCCCTTGTGGCTTTCGTTTACGCTTGGCGGCAAAACCGCAATACCCATTCGTTTGCAGTCCGTTATATACCCGGCAAGCTTGTTACGGTTGTCAAGTACGCTTGACATAAGCGCAGCCATGTACTGACGCGGATAGCGGCATTTCAGCCACGCGGTTTTGTATGAGATTTCCGAATAAGCCGCCGCGTGGCTTTTATTGAACGCGTATGAAGCAAAGCTTTCCATTTCCGCAAAAATTTCCGCGGCGGTTTTTTCATC
>DOUO01000147.1 GCA_003520555.1 Oscillospiraceae bacterium | reverse complement strand
TCCTCGTTGACGTTTGAAATTAATAGGTGGGATTGAATTTAATAAGTGGGATTGAAATGAAAAAGTGCGCTCGGAAATCAAATGTTTAGGATAACAGCTCAAAATAATAAAAATCGGGCAGACAGAGTATAAATAAAACACACACCTGTCTGCCCGACTTAGCTGTTAATTTAATTTTTGCTCGATTACGCGGAAAACGCGGAAAGCTTCATCTGAACCGTGGTTACGTCGGTGATATCAACAATAAAGTCCTTGTTGCAGTCCGCGGCAAAAAGCTGGTTAATATTAAAATCCTCAAGCATTGCAAGATGTTTTTGAATCAGCGTCGCGTCCTTAATGTCGGTTTTGCCGTCAAAATTTACGTCACAGAAGTTGTTGTTCTGTTCTTTGCCTGATATTATGGAAACAGGATGAAAATCGGTGTCGCTCCACACAAAGTCACCCTCAAGCACAACCGAAACATCATAATAACCGTAGGGGAGAGGCACGGCAAAGTCCTTTACGGTTATTTTTCTTGACTCGCCGTATTTCAGCGTAATTTTGACAGGCGTTGTCAGCCTGATTGTTTCACCGAGCATGTTTTCGGCTTCAAGATAATATTTTAAGCTGATGTTATTCTTGTAGGGCGCGTCTGAATTGTTGTAAATGACAAAATCAATCGAGTCGCCCTTTTTGAGCGACGAGGCGTTTTCGTCAACCTGAAAACTGTACTCGGACTCCTCATCGTCATAATAGTCGTAAATTATCTCAACGGAAGGAAAGCTTAAGTCAATTTTATCGCTGTAAACGTATATCGCCGGCTTGTCCTTAAATCCGAGCCGCATGATAAGCGTTGAGTCAGCCGGGTTTTCAAGCGTACAGCCTGAAGGAATCAAACCGTCGTATTTACATTCCTTTTCATCGATTTCCGTTTCCGTTTCGCCGTCATGATAGGTATAGGTTCTTAATTCGTACAGGGTTGCTTCCGTAATCGAAGCGCGCGTTTCGTCCGTCAGCCCTTCAAGCCGTAAATCACAGCTTATGCCATCCTTGCCGGGTTTAAGGTTTTCCGCCTTAAGCTTAAGGCTGCCCGCTTCGGGCGCCGGGTCTTTTACGGTGAATTCTGTTTTGACGGTGTTGTTGTAATAGTATGCCTCCGAAATCCGTTGAGCGGGATTTAAGGTTATTTCGGCGGTGTATTTTCCCGCGGGCAGCGCGCTCAGCTTTTGAGCCTCGCTATCGGACGGGTTGCCGGTGTAGGGATAAAAATGTCCGCTGAACGCTTTTATGCGGCTGTAAACTCTGTTGCCGCTTTCGTCAAATATCGAGGTTTTTATCTGGTACGTACCGCTGTATTCAGCCGCCGAAGCGTTTAAGATATCCACGGACATATAAAAATCGGAACCGCTTGACAAAACTTCGGTTTCGTTTAAGCCTTCGTCGTTTGTGCCGTCCATTACGCGGGCGGAAACAGCCGCAAGGTCAACGTCCCTGTTTTTGTTTCTTGTTGCCTTTGCGTTGGTTTCCTTTTCAAGATTTGGGGAATACGGTATAATCGAGGTGTACGCGTAAAGCAGGTTGTTCTCGCTGTTTAAGCTCCATGCGTACGAAGTGCCGTAAACCGGGTCCGGCTCGTCTAAGTCGTCATCAAACGGAAAAAACTGATAATATCTGTATGCTTCCGTCAGCTTTACCGTGCTGAGTCTGTTAGGGGCGGAATCCCGGCTTTTTCTGCCGGTCACGTCCGAATACGGATCGGTTACAAACAGACTGCGGTAATGCATCGGATTTGTTTCGGGATAACGGTTGTCGACAACATATCCCCAGCAGGACATGCATTGTATAAACTTCGGAGGAAGATTTGAACCGTTTATATCGTCGCCATCGTTCAGAATTGTAAGTATAACGGCGTTGCCCTTTTTCAGCTCGCTTATAAGATTTTTCGCCTTTGCCGTGCTGTCACAGAGCTCGCTTTCGTTAATTATCCTGTCAAAGGCGTAGTCGTTCAAAAAACTGCCTGTGCCGCTTTTTGAGGAGGCGATTATTGAGGAAAGCTCGTTTTCAGGGAAGTTCATGCCGTTGAAGAACCACGACAGGGCTCCGTCCGGGACATTCAGCTTGTTATCAAACGACGAAGCGATGTTGTCGGTCAGCTCGTCGCAGGTGTTAAAGCCTGCCTGCCGCGCCCAGCCGGTGTAGGTCATCGCGTTTGAAAACGCGCCTGCCCAGCTCATGTATTCGTCGGAATTTTTAATCGCTTTCAGCTCGGAATCAATAAAGTCAACCGAGGTCAGGTCAAAAGCCTTGCCCTTGAGCGCGGTTTCAATTGCCGCGTCCTCAACCTCCTTAATGTTTGAAGCCGAAAGCCCCGTGATGAACGCGGTTTTTGAGCCATCGACTCCGCTTATTTCAATTGAGTAATATCCGTTTTGCTCTGTTTGCTCTGCGCCTACGCTGTTATCCCGCGGATTGTAAGGCGTTACGGTCAGCAGAGTTTTTTCGTTATATCTGATGTCATAGGATTTTATGCCTGACGCCGCAGCGTTTTCCTCGCTTTTCTCGGCGTTCAGGGCTCCGCTGTAGGTTATCTGACTGCCGCCTGCGTAGGTAACAACGGTTTGAACGCCGCTTACGATGTCAAGCACGGGCTTGTCAGCAACGCTTTGAGCCGAAGCCGCGGGCAACGCCGCGCCCGAAACAAGGATTACTGAAAGAAAAATCGAAGTGAGTTTGCCGGTGATTTTCATAATAACACTTCCTTTGGTATTTGTTAAAGCGTTTTACCACGTCAAAATTGTTTGAATACAGCTTACATCCGCGATGTTAACAACTCCGTCGTCGTTTACGTCGGCAAGCTCAAGCTGAATGTCTGTAAAATCATCAAGCAGAGCAAGGTATTTTTGAAGCAGTGTAGCGTCGTCAATGTTAAGTTCTTCGTTCATGTCAACATCGCCCTGTTCAAAATGGTAATCCCGGACGCCTGAATTAATAAAAACAGACTGAATGTCATACAAATCCCACACAAAATCTCCTTCAACCGTAACGTCAAGCATGTAAGTGCCCTTCGGCAGCGGCATATCAAAGCGGTCAATTTCAACGCTTTTGCTTTCGCCCGGCTTAAGGGTGAAGCTTGAGGGCTTTGTAATCTGAATTTTATGTCCATTTTCGTTTAACGCGCACAAACAAAACTTTCCGCTTACCGCGCCGCCTTCCTCGTCGGTATTATTAATCAGTAAACGCAAAGGCTCGGTGTCAATGAATTCCGTAGAATTTTCATCAATATTAATTTCCTCCGGCGGTTCGTAATCAAGGTCATAATCGAACGTAATGCTGACCGACGGGTACTCAACGCTGATTTGGTCGCTGTAAATATACACAGGCTTGCTCTTTTTAAGGTAAAGCTTAACCTTAAGCGTGAGTTCGGAGTTATTGTAAAGATATATGCCGTCGGGTATAATTCCTTCGCCGTCGTAATCGCAATCCACTTCGTTTTCAAGCGTTTCGCCTTCTGAGTCGTAAGAAAGCTCTTCAACGGAGTAAACCTCGATGCCGTCAATTAATTCAAGCTGTTCTTCGGTTATGCCGTCAAGGTGAAAATCATATTTTACCTTTTGGTATCCCGGTACGGGATTGTCAATGCGGATTTTTATATCACTGCGGTCAAAGCTTGATTTTATAACGGAAATTTCCTTTGAAACCGTGTTGTTGTAATAATACGCTTCCTCAAGCTCCCGGTCGGGATTTAACGTCACCGTAACGGTGTATTTGCCTTCGGCAAGCTTACCTATATTAATGGAGTTCAGCGTGTCGTCCCATTGTGAATTCAAAACTCTGCTGTCAAAGGTTTTGGTAAGGCTTTTTATTTCTTTGCCGTACCTGTCCGTCACGGTAAGCTTTGCCTTAATGCTTCCCGTGTAGTCAACGAACGAGCTGTTTTTTAAGTAAACCGAGGCATATAAATCCGCGTCGTCGGGCAAGGGTTCAAGCCCGTCGGGATAGGGATTCTGACCTATAAAGATATCCGCGGCGTTAAGGTCAAGCGTGTTTTTCTTGTCACGGGTGGCTTTTGCCGAGGTTTCCTTTGGCATGCTTTCGGAATACGGAGCTACGGAGAAGTAAGAATCAAGCGCGTAAGAGCCGTAGCCCGTGAAGCTCCAGGTTTTTGTGTATCCGCCTATATCCTTTTTTTCGGTATACGGAACAATGCTGTGCGCGCAAAGCTTGTTGGGCGCGGTTCGCCTGTCAAGCTGACCTGTTTCGTCCGAATCCGAATCGGAAATAATCAGCATGCTGTAATGCTCGGGCTTGTTTTCGGCGTAATTGTTGTCGGTAACATATCCCCAGCAGGAAATTGCGTGTCCGTACATAATGATAATGCGGCCGTTTTTAACATAACGGATGTTAAGAACAACTCCTCTGCCGTTTCTCAAATCACTTTCAAGGGCTTTCATTGTTTCAACGCCGTCAAAAAAGCTGTTTTCCTTTACAAGCGTTTCGTACGCGTAGTCCTTTAAAAATCCGCCTTTGCTGTTATCGGGCGCGGAATCCGGATCGTCGTAAAAAAGGGGATCAGTCAAACCGTTAAAAAACCATGACGCCGCGGTTTGAGTATTGCCGCCGGAATCGGGAAAGGCGTCAATAAACGCCTCAAACAGGTCGTCGCTGTCCTTAAAGCCTGCCTGCCGCGCCCAACCGGTGTAGGCGAATATATTTGAGGACGCAGCCGCCCAGCACATGTTGTAATCCATATCCTCAATGCCCTGTTTTTCGGCGTCAATAAAGTTAATGTCCTCAAGCTTAAGCTCCTCGCCCTTTGCGGCGCTTTCAATCAGCGCGGTCTGAAATTCATCTACGTTCGAAGCGGAAAGTCCCGTTACAAAGGCGCTTTTGTTGCCTTCAATATTGTCAATGTCTACAGCGTAATATCCGTTCATCGGCGACTGCTTTGCGCCGACGCCGGTTGAGCTGTTTATGTCGTGAAGCGTGACTGTCATCATGCTTTTACCGCCGAGCTCAATTTCATATGAGGCAACGCCTGCCAACGCCGCGCTGTTTTCACTTTTTTGCGGATTTAAAACTCCGTCAAAGGTTTTGCGCGCGCCGTTTTCGTAGGTGACAACGGTTTTTGCGCCGTTAGCGTCCGTGAAATCAAGGCTCCCGCCCAAGGTTCGAGCTCCGGCGGAAATAACCGCGGACGGCGCAAGCATGACCGCGGACAAAACAACGGATAAAAGCTTATGCTTCAGCTTCATAGTATCACTACCTTATTTTAATATAAAATAAGTATAAATTAAAAATAAGCAAATGTCAATGTAAATTCACAAAGGATGATGATAAAATTT
>DOUO01000131.1 GCA_003520555.1 Oscillospiraceae bacterium | reverse complement strand
GTCAAGATGTCTGCTTTCAATAAGATACGCAAGCGGCAGACCGAGGACAAAAAGAACCGCAAGCTCTCCGAGCGCCACCAGACTTCCCTGAAAAAGAAAATCGCCGAAATTGAAGCTCATGTTGTTTACAAAGAAAAAGTCAATTTCAAATCCTACCATTATTCCGTTCATCAGCGCCGGCATAAGCGCCGCCAAAAACGGGATTTTCCTGATTCGTACATTTCTGAGCAGATACATGGAAATTGCCGCAAGCAAGCTTGCGGTTGAACCGAAAATCATATCATAAGGCCCGAGCGCGGAAATTGAGCTGATATTTGCCAAAGCACAGCCGATTGTCAGCCCGGGGATTGCGGCAGGAGTATACAGCGCGAACACCGTCATTGCTTCAGCCACCCTGAACTGAACCGCCATTGACGCCGAGCCGGACAAAAGCACGTTCTGCAAAATCGTCAGCAAAGCGTACAGCGCCGCGATTACGGCTCCATGTACAATATAATTTATGCGTTTGTTTTTCAATTATTTCACTTCTTTTACTTTATAAATATTAATATATCACATTATTTTATTAATTGCAATTGACGAAGCCTTAAAAATAAAGTATATTATTATAAGGTGATAATGTGAGATTGATTTTAAAAAAATACGGCTTTATATTTATTGCCGTCGTTTTGATTATAATCGGACTGACGGTGGTTTTGTTATCCGACCCCTACCGCTTTCGTCCCGAACCGCAGATGAACGAGGCAAAATATTCGCTTGAAAAAAAAGATACGTCAAAAATTTCCCCGGTTAAGCCCATGCACAACAAAAAAGCTTTGCCGGACAATCTCAGGCGTATTTACGACGTTACAGATAAATATATAAGCCTTGACAGCGCCGAAAGCTTTTGGCTTGACAACGTTTCAAACAGCGACTTTAAAATTGTTTTAAACGCTTATCTTTATGACCACCCGGAGGTTTTCTGGATTGATTCTTCAAGCCTGTACAGCTATTATGAAACCGATTCCGGAATTGAGGTGGAGCTTAAATTTTCCATGAGCGGCGAAAAGCTTAATTCGGCAAAAAAGGAGCTTGACGCCGCGGTAAAAAAGGCGTTTACCTATGTTCCCGACACCGCCGACGATTTGGAGCTTGAGGTGTTTATAAACGACTATATTGTAAATCACTGCAAATACAACTCCGACGCCGCAATGTGCCACAGTGCATACGGCGCTCTTGTAAAAGGCGAGGCGGTTTGCGACGGATATTCAAAGGCCTTTCAGGTTTTGTGCTGCAAAGCGGGCATTGAGTGCGCGATAGCGGAGGGCACCTCGGATTTCAACGAGGACAGCGGCACGGGACACATGTGGAATTTCGTTAAGCTCGGCGAAAACTGGTACAACACCGACGTTACCTGGAACGATATTGATTCGGCAAAATTTTTCTGCGAAAGATATCTTTTCCTTAATTTAACCGACAGCGATATAAAGAAAAATCACAAATTCAGTCCGCTGTACACCGACGCCGATATTAACGGAAACACAACCTTTAATATTTTTATGCCCGAGTGCGGCTCGGAAGAACTGCGGTATATAAACATCTGCTGCGCCGTAATAAGCGATATCGAGGATGACAGCGAACCGATTGCGTCGCTGATTAAAAACGCGCGAAACGAGGAAAAAAGCTGTGCCTTTGTAATTGACAAAAAGTTTTCGTACAACGAAATCTGCGACAAATTAATCAGCGGCGGCTACATCAACGAATGGATTAACGGAGCCAACCATTACCTCAGCGGCAAAAAAATAGGTATGGACACAAAGGCATACACATATCCTAACCAAGGCATAGTAATAGTAGAATTAAACTACGAATGATTGACGATACCGCAAAATAGTTGTATAATAAAAGTTAATGTAAAATAAAATTCAGGAGTGATAATTATGGGTATGACGATGTCTCAGAAAATCCTTGCGGCTCACGCGGGGCTTGACGAGGTAAAGGCAGGTCAGCTTATTAACGCAAAGCTTGACATGGTGCTCGGTAACGACGTTACCTCACCTGTCGCGATCAACGTTTTTGAGGAAAACGGCGCGACGGCTGTTTTTGACAATACAAAAATCGCTATGATTATGGATCACTTTACCCCCAACAAGGACATCAAGGCTGCTACTCTTGTAAAGCAGACAAGAACCTTCGCGAACAAATACGATATAAAGAATTTTATGGACGTGGGCATGATGGGCATTGAACACGCTCTCCTGCCCGAAAAAGGACTTGTGGGTCCGGGTTGTCTGTGCATCGGCGCGGATTCACACACCTGCACCTACGGCGCTTTGGGCGCTTTCTCAACAGGCGTCGGCTCAACCGACATGGCGGCAGGCATGATAAGCGGCAAGGCCTGGTTCAAGGTTCCGTCCGCCGTTAAATTCAACCTTGTCGGCAAACCTCAGGGCTATGTAAGCGGCAAGGACGTTATACTGCATATTATCGGTAAAATCGGCGTTGACGGCGCTTTGTACAAATCCATGGAGTTCTGCGGAGAGGGCGTTCAATATCTCAATATTGACGACCGCCTTTGCATTGCAAACATGGCTATTGAGGCAGGCGCGAAGAACGGCATTTTCCCTGTTGACGACATAACCCGCGAATACTGCAACGGCAGATATAAGGGCACTCCTGTTGAATACACCGCCGACGATGACGCCGAATACGACGAGGAATACACAATTGACCTAAGCAAAATCCGTCCCACGGTTTCCTTCCCTCACCTTCCCGAAAACACAAAAACCGTTGACGAAATTGCCGACGGCGAGGTTAAAATTGACCAGTGTGTAATCGGAAGCTGCACAAACGGCAGAATCAGCGACCTACGCGCCGCTGCCGAAATTTTCAAAGGCAAACACATTGCAAAGGGCGTTCGCTGCATTGTTATTCCCGGAACCCAAAAAATTTGGCTGCAGGCAATGCACGAAGGACTTTTTGATATTTTTGTAGAAGCGGGCGCTGTTGTTTCTACTCCCACCTGCGGTCCGTGTTTGGGCGGTCATATGGGTATTCTTGCCGCGGGCGAAAAGGCTGTTTCAACAACCAACCGCAATTTTGTGGGCAGAATGGGACACGTTGACAGCGAGGTTTATTTGGCAAGTCCGGCTGTTGCGGCAGCCAGCGCTGTTGCGGGTTACATCACCGACCCGGCAAAGGTTTGATAAGGAGGATTAACAATGAACGCTAAAGGAACTGTACATAAATTCGGAGACAACGTTGACACCGACGTTATTATCCCCGCAAGATACCTCAACACCGCTTCGCACAAAGAGCTTGCCTCACACTGCATGGAGGACATTGACAAAGAATTTGTAAACAAGGTCAAAGAGGGCGACATCATGGTTGCCGAAAAGAACTTCGGCTGCGGTTCATCGCGCGAGCACGCGCCTATCGCAATTAAAGCAAGCGGAATTTCCTGCGTTATCGCCTCAACCTTCGCGCGTATTTTCTACCGCAATTCAATTAACATCGGCCTGCCGATTCTTGAATGTGACGAAGCGGCAAAGGATATCAGGGACGGAGACGTTGTTTCCGTTAATTACGATACGGGCGTTATTACCAATGAAACCACAGGCAAAACCTATCAGGCAGAGCCCTTCCCCGAATTTATCCAGAATATTATTCAAAAGGGCGGTTTGATTAACTCTATACTTTGATACAATAATTAAGGAACGGCGCAACAACCGTTCCTTATTTTTTGTTTTTAACAAAATTGACAAATTACTCTTGATTTATCAATAATAATATAGTAAAATTAAGAGAGTAACAACAGTTTTGGAGGTAATAATATGGCTGAGATGTATAAAATCAGAACAAAAAACAAGGATGTGTTTCTGCGCGTAGCTAAGGGACACTTTGCCACAATGCACAGCCACACCAACTACTACATTGACGTTACCACGCAAAAAACCCGTTTGAGCGAAGCGAGCGCGGTAGCCAAACAGTTGGTTTCGGATTACCGTTCAAACACCATTATCGACACAATTCTCTGCCTTGACGGAACAGAGGTAATAGGCGCCTGCGTAGCGCGTGAGCTGACCGAGGACAACTACATGAACATGAACGCTCACCAGACGATTTACGTTATGTCGCCCGAGTTTATCGGCGGAGGTCAGATGATTTTCCGCGACAATCTTATCCCGATGCTTACGGGCAAACACGTGCTTATCACGGCGGCTTCGGTAACAACCGGCAAAAGCGCGCTTGCGGCAATTGACGCGATTACATACTACGGCGGAATTGTTGTAGGTGTATCCGCGATTTTCGCCACGGTTGACGAATGTGACGGACATCCTGTTCACTCCATTTTTAATCCGCACGATTTGGGAGATTATCAAAGCTATAAGCCTCACCTTTGCCCCAACTGCCAGCGCGGTGAAAAAATTGAGGCTCTTGTAAACAGCTACGGATATTCGGCGCTGTAAGCAGCCCGAACAGCCACGGTTAACTGTTATATTGTAAAAAAGGAAAATAAATTTCAGAAAATGTATTGACAAAATCCGCCTGTTATACTATAATATTAATTGCTGATTTCAACAGCGAATATGGCGGAATAGCTCAGCTGGCTAGAGCATTCGGTTCATACCCGAGGTGTCACTGGTTCAAATCCAGTTGCCGCTACCATGTATC
>DOUO01000159.1 GCA_003520555.1 Oscillospiraceae bacterium | reverse complement strand
GGCCACGCCTGCCAGGAGGAGCTCAAAATCCTGCACAGGCTTGTTAAGCCGAAATACTTTATACCCGTCCACGGCGAGCAAAAGCACCTCAGAAAACACGCCGAGCTTGCCGAGTTTTTGGGCATGGAAAAGAAAAACATCTTTATCGGCGACATCGGCAGCTCGGTTGAAATCACCGACAGCGGAATCAAGGAGGTCGCCAAGGTTCCCGCGGGCAAGGTGTTTGTTGACGGTCTGGGCGTGGGCGACGTAGGAAGCATCGTCCTGCGCGACAGAAAACACCTCGGTCAGGACGGACTTATCATCATCGTAGCGTCGCTTGACGTTTACGACGGCCATGTTATCAGCGGACCGGACATCGTTTCGCGCGGATTTGTGTATGTCCGCGAAAGCGAAGGCCTGCTTGACGAGGTCAGAAACACCGCGCTTGACATACTTGAGGACTGCGCCGAAAAGAACATTCACGAATGGGGCATAATCAAGAACCGAATCAAGGATGATATTTCCAAGCTTATTTCACAGCGCACGCGCAGAACGCCGATGATACTTCCCATTTTGCAGGAGGTTTAAGGCTTGCGCTGCAAAATCCACTAATACAACATCACCGGAGAAAATATGAGAAGAAAACACTGGATGCTAACCCCCTGGTTCATCATCTTTTGCCTGTGCATGCTGCTGATGACAACCTTTATGAGCAGCTACGACGCGGTACTGTTTTACGTTGACCTCGGCATAACCGCCGCGGCGTCGGCGGTTGTACTTGCGCTGTCGATTACGTTCCGCAACTACATCAAGCGGATTGTACGCGGCACCGCGGAACGAATCAAGGACTTTAATTCCGAATATCTTGAAAAATACAAATACCCCGTGGCAGTCGCCGGGGAAGAGGGCGACATCGTGTGGTGCAACGCGCGCTTTCGCAAACGTCTTTGCAACAGCCGCAGCCCCGAGGGCGACGACATAAGCGCGTACCTTTCCGGACGCGACGTGTTTGACATCGCCGACGGCGAGGGCGTTGAAATTGCCATTGACGGCAAGGAATTCACCGCCTACTGCATTTCAACGGGCGACGGTTCTGTTGTGGTGTGCCACTTTATTGAAAACACCTACTACAAAACCATGGTGCGCGAATATCACGCCGGACTGCCCTGCGTCGCGCTTGTCACCTTTGACAACGCCGAGGATTTTTACTCGGGCTCCGACGAAAGCTTTTCAACCGTTATGATTTCGGTTGAGGCTCATCTGCAGCACTGGGCGCTTGACTACGGCGCGCTTTACAAAAAAATAAACAACAACCGCTTTATGATAATCTTCCGCGAATCCGACATCGACAAAATGATTTCGCAGAAGTTCCCGATACTTAAGGACATCCGCTCAATCAGCTCAACGCGGCTTATCGCCACAATTTCGGTAGGTCTCAGCCGCGGCTGCAAAACCGTGAAGGAAAGCGAGACAAACGCGCGCAGGGCGCTTGAAATGGCGCTCGGACGCGGCGGCGACCAGGTGGCTGTTATCAAGGACAATTCCTACGAATTTTTCGGCGGAACAGCGGCGGCTACGGAAAAAATCAGCAAGGTGCGCATGAGGGTTATCGCAAACGCAATCAGCCGCGCGGTAAACGATTCCGACAAGATTTACATAATGGGACACCGCTTTTCCGACCTCGACTGCGTAGGCGCGGCAATCGGACTGCAGTGCATAATGGAAAAATCCTTCAAGCGTTACAGCAGGGTTGTTGTAGACAGGCTCAGTTCCATGTCCAACCAGCTCATCGAGTACACGGACAACAGGCTTGAAAACAACATCTTCATCACCCCCGCGGAAGCCCTTAAGGGCGTCACCTCAAGGTCGCTGCTGATTATCGTGGACACCCACCTTAAAAATTCGCTTGAAAGCCCCGAGCTTTTTGAAAAATGCAAAAGAAGCGTGGTTATCGACCACCACCGCAAAAGCGTAAACCACATCCAGTCCGCGCTTGTATTCTGTCACGAGCCGTCGGCTTCGTCGGCGTGCGAAATGTGCGCGGAAATCATCAGCTATATGGACGATACCCCGCTCGGTTATGTTCAGGCGGACGCGCTTTTAAGCGGAATCATGCTTGACACCAAAAACTTTGTGCTGAAAACCGGCGTGCGCACCTTTGAGGCGGCGGCGTACCTCAGACGCAAGGGCGCGAACACCCTCACCGTCAAGGAAATGTTTTCGGGCAGCATAGACACCTACCGCGAAAAGGTTGACATCGTGTGCCGCAGCGAAATGCACCGCTCCTGCGCGATATCGCAAACGGATTCCGCCGACGGCGACATCCGCCTTGCGGCGGCTCAGGCAGCCGACGAAATGCTTACGCTTCAGGGCGTTTCGGCTTCGTTCGTAATTTTCAGAAACGGAAATCAAATCAACATTTCCGCGCGCAGCTACGGCAGAATAAACGTTCAGGTAATTATGGAAAAGCTCAAGGGCGGCGGCCACCAGACAATGGCGGCAACCCAGCTTTACGATATATCACGGCAGGAAGCCTACGATATGCTTATCAAGGCAATTGACGAATCGCTTGACGAAAGCGAGGAGGAAAACGCCGAGGCGGAAGCCAAGGCTTAATCATTACGAAAAGGGAGTATATATATGAAAGTAATTTTGCTTCAGGACATCAAATCGCTCGGCAAAAAGGGCGAACTCTGCGAGGTTTCCGAGGGCTACGGAAGAAACTATCTTCTGCCCAAAAAGCTCGCGAAGGAAGCCAACGCTCAGGCGATGAACGAGTATAAAAACGCTGAAAATTCCAAAAATTTCAAAATCGCCTCCGCGAAAGCTCAGGCGGAGGGCTACAAAAAGCAGCTTGAGGGCAAAACCTTCAAGATGACCGCAAAGGCAGGCAAGGGCGGCAAGCTGTTCGGCAGCATCACCGCAAAGCAGGTTGCCGACGAAATCAAAAAGCAGTACAACATCTCCGTTGACAAGCGCAAGGTTGTGCTTGAGCGCGACATCAAGGAGTTCGGTACATACAGTGCGGAGGTCAAGCTTTACACGGGCATTTCCGCCAAAATCGACATTCAGGTCAGCGAGGACTGATTAGTAAATGGACAACAATACCGCTGAATACACTCCCCAAACCATGCCCTACAGCCCCGAGGCCGAGCAGGCGGTGCTGGGAGCGATAATCAAGGACAACGGCGTTTTTGACAAGGTGCTTGAACACCTCAGAACGCCTGAATATTTCTACGTCGGACTGCACAGGCAAATTTACGCCGCGATGCAGGAAATGATGGATTCGGGCAAGGCGGTTGACTTTGTCACCCTGCTCGGCAGGCTTCAGCAAAACAATACCTTTGACGAGGCAACGGGCAAAACCTACCTTTTTGACCTGGTTGAAAACTGCCCCTCCGTGTCTAACGCCGGCTCTTACGCGCAGATTATTGAGGACAAGTACCACCTGCGCAGGCTTATTGAAGCCGCGCGCGAAATGATTGACGACGCGACGTCGGCTCCCGATTCTCCCGAAATCATCATTGATTCCGCCGAACAAAAGCTGTTTGACATCCGCGGCTCGGAGCAAAGGGGAGGGCTTGAACGCATAAGCTCGGTCATTTTGCAAACCTTTGACCGCCTTGATTCTCTTAACCGCGACGCCGACGAAAGCATGAAGCCCGTCTCAACGGGCATCGGCGACCTTGACAGGGTTATCACCGGACTCAACCGCAGCGACCTCATCATCCTTGCGGCGCGTCCCGGCATGGGCAAAACAAGCTTTGCGCTCAACATCGCGCGCAACGTTGCCGTCACCGGCAAAAAAACCGTCGCGTTCTTTTCGCTTGAAATGTCGCGCGAACAGCTTGCCAGCCGTCTGCTTTCTTCCGAAGCTCAGGTCGGCGGCACAAAGCTGCGAACCGGCAGGATTTCCGACGAGGAATGGCAAAGGTTGATTCCGGCAAGCGACGTGCTGAAAAATTCCGATATTTTCATCGACGACACCCCCGGCCTTACAATCACGGAAATGAAGTCAAAGCTCAGAAGGCTGAGGAAGGTTGATTTGGTCGTGGTGGACTACCTCCAGCTTATGTCCGGCACACGGCGCGTTGAAAGCCGTGTAAACGAAATTTCGGAAATCACCCGAAACCTCAAAATTTTGGCAAAGGAGCTCAACGTCCCCGTAATCACGCTTTCGCAGCTTTCGCGCGCGTCCGAACAACGTCCCGACCACCGTCCGCAGCTTTCCGACCTGCGCGACTCCGGTTCAATTGAGCAGGACGCGGACATCGTGCTTTTCCTTTACCGCGAGGGCTATTACGACAAGGACTCCGGCGACGAAAACGCCGCCCCCTCCGCCGACATGAATTCGGGCGAGTGCATTGTGGCAAAAAACCGTCACGGCGAAATGAGCACCGTCAAGCTGCACTGGCAGGGCGAATTTATGCGCTTTACCAACGTGGAGACGCGTTATGGTTAACCGTGTCGCGGCGACGTGCGAAAAGTTTTCGCTGATTGAAAACGGCGACAAAATCATCGTCGCGCTTTCCGGCGGAGCCGACTCCGTTACGCTTCTTCATGTTCTTTATTCCTTAAAAGAAAAATATAACCTTACGTTATACGCAGCCCACCTCAACCATCAAATCAGAGGAGCCGAGGCGGAGCGTGACGAAAGGTTTTGTAAAATTCTCTGTGAGAAATATAATATTGAATTATTTACCGAAACACGCGACATTCCTTCCCTTGCCGAAGCCCGCAAAATAAGCTGCGAGCTTTGCGGAAGGCAGGAACGCTACGCGTTTTTTGACCGCCTAAGCGTTCGCTTGGGCGCTAAAACCGCCACGGCTCACACCTCCTCCGACAACGCCGAAACGCTGGTTTATAACCTTGCGCGCGGCGCGTCGGTTTTCGGCGCGGCGGCAATCCCCGTGCGGCGCGGCGGAATAATCCGTCCGCTTATCGGGCAAACCCGCGCTCAAATCGAGAGCTACTGCGCACAAAACGGGCTTGAATACGTCACCGACAGCACAAACCTGTCCGACGACTACACCCGCAACAAAATCCGACATCAGCTTATCCCGGCGTTCAAAACGCTTAATCCCTCGTTTGAGGCCGCGGCGCAAAGGTTCAGCCAAAGCGCGGCGGACGCGGCTGATTTTATCAAAATTTCCGCCGAAAAAGCGCTTGAGGAAAGCAAAACAAACGGCGGATATGATGTTAATATTCTTTTAAAGAACCATAATGCCGTTTTATACGCCGCTCTGTCAATGGTCTGCATGGGCAAAGCCGAGCGCGTTCACCTTGAACAGCTCGCTTCAATGCTCAGCGGCGGCGGCGCGGTAAGCCTGCCGGGCGGCGGCACGGCAGTGTGCAGGCAGGGCGTTTTGCGGTTTTATGAACAAAAAAACAGGAGATTTACGGAAATCGCTCTCGAAAGCGATATTTCGTTTAATTTCGGCGACACTAAGGTGTGCGCTCACATAAATAAAAAATTCGCGGAAGGGCAAAATCCGGTATTCCGCACGCGAAAAAGCGGCGACAGCTTTACATATCCCGACAGAGGAGTCACAAAGCCGCTTCGCAAAATGATGAACGAGTTAAAAATCCCGTCCGAACAGCGTGACTTCACCTTGCTTTTGTGCCGTAACAGCACCGTGCTGTGGTGCATGGGCGCGGGATTTTCACGGCAGGGCAGGCAGCTTTGCGAAACGGCGGACCTTACAATCAAAACATACGGCGGCGCAGGAGGTTATTATGCACAAGAACATTGAATCCATACTTATTTCAGAGGATAAACTTGAAAAAATTGTGAATTCGCTTGCAAAACAAATCGAAAAAGACTATAATGACAAAGAGTTTATAATGCTCGGACTGCTGAAGGGCAGCATCGCCTTTATGGCAGACCTCATGAAGCACATCAACCTTGATTTCCGCATAGACTTTATAGTTGCCTCAAGCTACGGCAGCGGCACCGAAAGCTCGGGCAAGGTAAAAATCACAAAGGACACTCAGTTTGACGTCCGCGGCAAAAATATCCTCATTGTCGAGGACGTTGTTGACTCGGGCAACACCCTGAACTTTGTGTGCAATTACCTGATGACGCGCGGCGCGGCGGACGTAAAGGTTGTAACCCTGTGCGACAAGCCCTCGCGAAGGAAGGTTCCCTTCGAGCCCGACTACGTAGGTCAGGTTATCCCCGACGAATTCATCGTGGGCTACGGACTTGACTACAACGAGCTTTACCGCAACCTGCCGTACATCGGCGTTTTAAAGCGTTCGGTTTATGAATAATTATCAGGGAAGCTTTCCCTTTATATTAAAATACGCAAAAGGAGTGATATTGCTTGGATAACAAAAAGAAAGCGCGCAGCTTGCTGCTTTATTTAGGTATTCCGATATTACTGATAGTAATCGCGGCGGTGTTTCTTACGTCGCGCCAAAGCGAACCGCCCAAAACCTCAACTCTGGTAAAATATTTTCAGGAGGGCAAGGTTGAAAGCTACGCCGTCAATTACGGCACGGGAGCGGTTGAAATTACCCTTAAGGAGGGCGTAAAACCCTATCCCTCCGACAACAACGCAAGTCAGACAAGCAACGCGGTGAATCCGCTGTCGCCGTCCGCGCCCGCCCAAAACGCCGAAACCAACGCCAAGGGCAAGGTTGTGGTCAAAGGCCAGCTTGCCGACATCGGCAGGTTTATCGACGACATCAAGCCTTATCAAAAGGCTACGGGCGACGAGGCAATAACCTACAACTATATCCGCGCCAGCGACAATTCACTGCTCATCGACTTAATCCCGACCTTTATCCTTATCGTAATCTTCATCGGCGCGTGGATATTCTTTATGAAGCGCATAGGAGGCGGCGGTCTCGGCGGCCGTGAAATGAACTTCGGCAAGGCTAAAATCAAGAATACCAACGACGAAAAGCGCAAAACCACCTTTGAGGACGTCGCGGGTGCCGACGAGGAAAAGGAAGAGCTTGAGGAAGTTGTTGAATTCCTTAAATCTCCCGAAAAGTTCAACAAGCTCGGCGCGCGTATTCCCAAGGGCGTGCTCCTTGTGGGACCTCCCGGTACCGGTAAAACCCTGCTTGCAAGGGCTGTCGCGGGCGAGGCAGGCGTTCCGTTCTTCTCAATTTCGGGTTCGGACTTTGTTGAAATGTTTGTCGGCGTGGGCGCTTCACGTGTGCGCGACCTTTTTGACCAGGCAAAGAAAAACTCACCCTGTATTATATTCATCGACGAAATCGACGCTGTCGGCCGTCAAAGAGGCGCCGGCCTGGGCGGCGGCAACGACGAACGCGAGCAAACCCTTAACCAGCTTCTTGTTGAAATGGACGGCTTCGGCGTAAACGAGG
>DOUO01000050.1 GCA_003520555.1 Oscillospiraceae bacterium | reverse complement strand
TATGATGGGCGGCAGCCAGAACGCTCAAAACGGCGGTCAGACAAAGTCCGGACAGAAGGATAAAAAGGAAAAGAAAAGAAAACACATAAACCTTTACTGTGAGGATTTAACACGCAAGGCAAGGGAAGGCAAAATTGACCGTATTGTGGGCAGAGATGTTGAAATTGCGCGCATTATTCAAATTTTATCTCGCCGCACAAAGAACAATCCCTGCTTAATCGGTGAACCCGGCGTAGGTAAAACAGCTATTGCCGAAGGACTTGCGCTTCGTATTGCTTCGGGCGATGTTCCTCAAAGGCTCAAAAACAAGGAAATCCAGTTGCTTGATCTCACTTCTCTTGTTGCCGGAACCCAGTTCAGAGGTCAGTTTGAAAGCCGTATCAAAGGACTTGTTTCCGAAATCAAGGAAAGCGGAAACATCATCCTTTTCATCGACGAGGTTCACTCGCTTGTCGGTACCGGCGACAGCGAAGGTACAATGAACGCCGCAAATATTTTGAAGCCGGCTCTTTCAAGAGGAGAGGTTCAGGTTATCGGCGCCACAACCTTTAACGAATACCGCAAGTATATCGAAAAGGATTCCGCGCTTGAACGCCGTTTCCAGCCTGTAAAGGTCGGCGAACCTACAATCGCGCAGAGCATTGATGTAATTGCGGGCGTAAAAAGCTACTACGAAAATCACCACCGCGTTGTTGTTGACGATGATATCGTACGCAAAACCGTTATTCTTTCCGAACGGTATATAACAGACCGCTTCCTGCCTGACAAGGCAATTGACCTGCTTGACGAAAGCTGTGCCTGTGCCGCGCTGCGTAACAAAAAAATGGAACGTTGTGACAAGCTCAGGGATGAAAAGGGCGGTTTGCTGAGGCTCAAGGATGAGCTTTCAAGCGCCGAGGAGGTTGATTACAAAAAGCTTGCGGAGGTTAATACCGAGCTTGCCAGGATTGATTCCGAGCTTGAACAGTTCAATCCCGACGACCTCGTTTCACACGTTACCGAGGAAGATATTGCCAAGGTTATTGAGCTGTGGACAGGTATTCCGGCTTCGCGCATTCGTGAAAACGAGCTTGCCAAGCTTGCCGATTTGGAAGGCGAGCTCAAGAAGAAAATCATCGGACAGGATGAAGCTGTTGAAAAGCTTGCAAGCGCAATCAAGCGCAGCCGCTGCCAGATTTCACCCCGCCGCAGACCTGCCTCATTTATATTTGTAGGTCCCACCGGCGTAGGTAAAACAGAGCTGGTTAAGGTGTTAAGCCAAGAGCTGTTTGACACGCCCGAAACCCTGATTCGCCTTGATATGTCCGAATTTATGGAAAAGCACAGCGTGTCAAAAATCATCGGTTCACCTCCGGGCTACGTCGGTTATGACGAAGCAGGTCAGGTCACCGAAAAGGTGCGCCGCCGTCCGTATTCGGTGCTGCTTTTTGATGAAATCGAAAAGGCACACCCCGACGTGCTCAACATCCTTCTCCAAATTTTGGACGAGGGCAAGCTGACCGACGCCCACGGCAGGGCTGTCAACTTTGAAAACACGGTAATTGTTATGACCTCAAACGCAGGCTCGGCAGGCCGAGATACGGCGCTCGGCTTCGGCAAAACCGAAAACGAAGCTTCAAAGGAAAAGGTAATGAAGGCGCTCGCGGACTTCTTGCGTCCGGAATTTCTTGCGCGTGTTGACGAAATAATTGTGTTCAACCACCTCACCGAAGAAAACTTTGATAAAATCGCCGGACTTATGTTATCCGAATATGTGCCGACGCTTGAGGAAAAGCACATTAGCTTTACATATGACGACGAAGCCTGCAAATATCTTTCAAAGAAATCCTGCGGCGGCAAAAGCGGCGCGCGTGATTTACGAAACACAATTCGTCGCGAGGTTGAGGAGAAAATTGCCAACGCAATGATTGAAAACGGAGCGGGCGGTATTTCCGCAATCAACGTTACCTCCGACGGAGAAAAACTGATTTTGCAGACAATTTAACAATTTGACAATGTTTAAGGGCAGGCGGCGCGCCTGTCCTTTTTGCCGTTAAAAATTTGTATTGCGTTTTTTGATAACTTATGATAAAATTATTTACAATAAGGAGTGATTACTATGAAATGTAACAACTGCGGACGTGAAATCAATGAAAACGCCGGTTTTTGCCCGTTTTGCGGAGCAAATACCGATTCGCATGACATTTATTCAAGCAGCCCCGGTCACAAGCCCGACCGAGTGGAAGACTTGACCGAAATCTCGCAGGACGATTATGCATCGAAATCTGCGGATAATACGGGTGAAAACGTTAAGCTCCCACCTGCAAATCCTAATGTAGGAAACTCTGCGTCGGATAGACAAAATTCGGAGAAACTTAAAAAAAGCAGAAAAAGGGCAATTGTAATTATCTGCGTAATCACCGCTGTTTTGATTTGCGCCGCGGTTGCGGTAATGATATTTCAATTTAACCGCAAGTCGGTAAATACCTTTAACTTCAACTGCGCTCAGTACACCGAGCAGATGAATAAAATACTGGGAAGCGATACTCTTGATAAAAACAAGTGGGTAAAGCAGCCCGATAAAAACAGCATGAGGTATCAGGAAAAGAGCTATAAAATTATTCTCGGCATAGGCGAGGGCGACAAGGTAAGCAAAATCACCGTAAGTCCTTCCGATAATGAAAGCGGAGTAAGTATGGCTGCTGCAAGCATAATGGTTACGGACAGCAAGCTTACACAAGACGACGCAATGAACGACATAGCAAAGCTTAAGGACGGCGAAAAACGCGTGGTACGCGATAAATCCGTAATCACGCTCAACAAAAAAGGTAAAGAGGTTATCATTGAGCCTAATAAGGTGAAAAACCAAGCTCCCGAGACAACAAAGGCAGAAAAAACTGCCGACGCAACAACAGCGGCTCCCACCGAGGCGGAAAAAATCACCGATGAACCGACAACAGCCGCTCAAACCACCGAAAAGCCTACCGAACCTCAAATCGAGCCGTGGAAGAAGGCATATCTGAATTACCTTGAGTCGGTTGATTCGGTATACGGCAATTTTGCGTTGGTTAAGGTTGATAACGACGACATTCCCGAGCTTTATTGCAAGGCTTCAAATTCCGCTCCGGTAGCAGGCTCCGTGTTCTGCTGGTTTAACGGCGAAAACGCTCAGTCGTCCAAAATCGGCGCAAGCTTCTTTTATCAGGAAAAGCAGGGCACTTTCCTTGACAGCACAACAATGTCGGGCAGCCGCGCGGTAACAGTCTATAGCTTTTCAAATAACAATCTGCAAAAGGTTAACAGCGGTACGCGCGGAATTAACGGCAAAGCTTCATGGGATGACGCGGAAATCACTCCCGAAGAATTTGACGCCAAGGTTGAATCCTTTACAAGCGTAATGACCGAACCTTCAACAGTCTCGAAATCCGAAATAGTTTCACAAATTGAAGCATATTAATTTTTGATATTATTCTTCCTAAATGATATTTTAAACGAAGGAAACGTCTTTTGTGTAATCAAAAGTCAGATTTTGCGTTTATTATATAAATTTATATTGCCCGCTCGATTTGCCGCTTTGCGGCAAGAGCGATGGCTGATTATATCATAAACACTTTGTGTTTATGATATAATCAAACTGCGCGGTACGCATAAAAAATACAGATCGGAGAGATATTTATGAAAAAATTTATGAAGCTGTCAGCTCTTGTGCTTGCGCTTACATTCGCCGTGTTTGCTTTCGCTTCCTGCAAAGGCAACAACAGCTCCGGCTCAACCGCCGCTTCATCCGAAGCCAAAAGCAGCGAGGTTCAAAGCTCCGCGACGGAAGCCGTTAAGGCGGACGTTGATTATTCAAAGCCCGACCTCGTTATAAATGACGGCGACTTTGCCGCAATGGAAGCCTTCCTTAAGGATTGGGGAGAGAACAAGTGGGACGACAAAGTTATCAAAATCACCGGTATTTCCGCACGCAGGATGAGCAACTGCACAATCATGGAAAATGACGCAAACGGCAACGGAAGGGGTTGCTCGTACGAAATAATCGACGGCAAATTCCCCGATGATTACCCCGCGGACGACGCAAAGGTTACCGTAACAGGCGTGCTTAAGCTCAACAAGGACACTCTTGCGCGCGTGCTTGAGGTACCTGCCGATAAGGTTGAAGCAGTAAAATAATAATTCCAAATAAGAAAAAACCGGTTCCTGAGCGAACCGGTTTTTGTTTGAGTAAAATATTTTGATGTGCTGAACCACACTGTTAAATCATCAGCAATACTCCCATGGCAAGGTTTACGCTGATTACTGTCAAAAGGTAAATAATGTGCCTGCGTTTTTCCGCAACCAACAGACCTATAAATTCACGAACAAAGGCGTTAGGAAAGAAGTAAAGCTTTGTCTTTGCCGACAGCCCATGAACCTTCATATTAACCTTTTTGGCTATAGTGTAACCGCGGAAAACATGGTAGTTTGTTGTTGAAAACACAACGCCCGCGTTGTCAATGTCCTCGCAGTGCTCCTCAATAACCCTTTTTGAAAACTCCATATTTTGATATGTATTAACGCTTTTGTCCTCAGATAAAATCCGCTCCCGCGAAATTCCCTGTTCAATCAAATAGCGCTTAATACATTCAGCTTCGGAAATAACCTCGTCGCTGCCCTGACCGCCCGAAGGTACAAAATAAGCGTGACGTCCGGTGGATTCGTACTGCTTTTTCTCAAACTCAATCGCGCGGTCAATTCTGCCCTTTAAAATCGGAGTCGGCGTGCCGTCCTTTCTTATTGCGCAGCCCAGGATAATGATGTAGTCAATATTGTACGGAACCTTGTGCTTTACCGCAATTACGGAACATACGACCGTAGAAATAAGCATTTCGCAAAAGTAGCAGAAGGTGTAGGAAACCGCAATAGTTAATAGCATTGAAAGCAAATAGTCTGTTGTACTGCCCTCGTAATCCGATAACCATAAAAGCATCATGGCCGCAAAGCCCGCGCTTAATGCAGCGCCCAACACAAAACCCAGCAAATTTACCGGACGGAAGCCTTCTTTAATGACAAGCCAAATATTGCTTATGCCGATTGCGGCGGAAAACAAAAGCAAAAACGGAAACAAAGCCGATGACAATTCCAGACCGTTGGTCATGCTGATTGCCATAATTTCGTATAATGAGGTTATTTCCATTTTTTCCGTTACAAAAATATTGAAAAGGATGAACGAAATAATCAGGCTCAGGCAGTAAATTAATCCGCCTCCCATTGACACCATTGAATATGAAAAATCATGGTTTTTTATCTTTTTGATAAAGGAGTAACAAAGAACAATAATTGTCAGAAACATAATTGCGCCGAAGGAAGGCATCAGTATATGAATTCCGTTAAAATTATATTCATATGTGTTAAAAACAACATTGCCCGGAAGTACCGCAAACAAAATTGAAATAGTACCTGCGTCGTCCTCGTTGTCCTTTGTATTAATTATCTCAACGTCGGTTTTTCCCAAGCTTTTTGCTTTGAACATTAGCTTTGCGTTTTTTTCCGTGCCGTCATCAACTATTTCCACCGAATCAAGGGATAATACGCTTTCATCGGCTATTTCAATCTTGAAATCCTCGGCTCTCGGATTATCATTCCACAACAGTATTTTTTCTTCGTAAACACTGCCGACGGAAATAATATAAATCAACGTTGCCGCGATAATAGCAACGTATGCCGAAACCAGAAACAATGTTCGCTTTTTAGGCCGTTTTTTCGCTTTGAGCATGCTTTCCTGTTTTTTCATTTGTTATCCGTCCTTTTTTATCCTGAATATATTTTAGTATAAACTGTCATTAAATGCAATAAAATCAAAATAACAAATTTGAGAAAAAAGCAATAATTTATAATAAGACAGCTTATCAAAACAATTTAGTTAAACACAGATTTGTAAATAAAATTATATTGAATAACATGCAGTATACTAACTGCGAACAAACAGTCTGAATTGATTATTCTCGTTTGACCGCGGCTTTCGAAAAACAGCAGTTTTTATAGCTTCGCTCGGCACAGTCGCCTTCG
>DOUO01000043.1:1239-9265 GCA_003520555.1 Oscillospiraceae bacterium | reverse complement strand
AATAATCAGTATAAAATATATTCGATAAGCTCGCGCACTCCGTGGTCGTTGTTTGAGGCAACAACCAAATCCGCCGCGTCAAGGCACAGCGGCGTCGCGTTCTTTACCGCCGCGCCCAGGCCGGCCTGAGCTATCATATCAACATCGTTGTCCGCGTTTCCGCAGGCGGCGGTGTTTTTTATATCTATGTTTTCGCGTTCGCAGATAAATCGGACGGCGTTGCTTTTTGTGGCTTCCCTGTCCATAAATTCAACAAAGTCCGCTGAGGACGAGGTTATGTAAACTCCCGTAAGCTCGCGTTCAAGCTCCGCGCGGATTTTTTCGCGCAGACGCGGCTTGTTGCAAACAAATTCAACGCTGTCAAGCCTGTCCCTGCGTTCTAATATATAACCGCGCATATCGTCGCTTTGTCCGCGCGAGCCGCGCACGTAATCAACATACGCTTCGCCGCAGCCGTATTTAACGGGGTTTGCGTAATAGCGGCTGTCGGTGCAGGTTTCGCCCTCGCTGAACGCTTCCCAAATCAAATCATATTTGCCCGTAAGCTCCATAATACGTTCAACGTCGCTTTCACGTAAGGTGACCGAACGCACGCGCCGCCTGTTTTCGTCATAAACCGCGGCTCCGTTTGAAGCGATAACATACCTTATGCCCTGTATGTCCAATATTTCACGGGGCATTGAAGAAAACGGTCTGCCGCTTGCCGCCACAACCTCAACGCCTGCCGAAACCGCCGCTTCGATAGCGCGTCTTACCTGAGGCGCAAGGGTGTTGCGGCTTGTTAAAACAGTGCCGTCCAAGTCAAGCGCAAGCAGCTGTATTTTACTTTTTATCACTTTTAAACGCTCCCCTGCAAAAGTCCTTCATGCAACATTCAGCGCATTTTGCCGTCCGTGCGGTGCAGACAGCCCGTCCGTGAAGCACAAGACGGTGACAAAAATTATTGCTTTCGTCGGCAGGCAAAAGCTTTCTGAGTTCAAACTCAATTTTCTTTTGATCCGCAAGCTTGTGAAGTCCCAGCCTGCGCGTAATGCGTATGCAGTGGGTGTCCACCACCACAACCCCGGGCTGATTAAAAATATCTCCGCAAACCAGATTCGCGGTTTTTCTTCCTATTCCGGGCAGCTTTGTGAGCTCGTCAATGCTTCCGGGCACTTCTCCGCCGAAGTCGCTGCACAGCATTTTTGCCATTGCCACAATGTCGCGCGACTTGGTTTTGTACAGACCGCAGCTTTTGATGTACTCCGCAACCTCTTCCGGAGCGGATTCGGCAAAATCCGACGCGGTTTTAAAGCGTTCAAACAGCGCGGGAGTAACCATGTTGACGCGCGCGTCGGTGCACTGCGCCGACAGCCTTGTGGCAATTAACAGCTGCAAAGGGTCGGTGTATGTCAGCGAACAGATTGCGTCGGGATATTCTTTTTTCAGCGCTTCAACCGCCGCGAGGGCAATTTGTTTCCTGGTCACACAATCACCTCGGATTATTAATAATATAATTTTATCATAAATTAAAAACTATTGCAATTACCCGGCATAATTGGTAGAATAAAGTCATAAAGAACGAGGTGACATTATGTATAAGAATTATATCTTTGATTTATACGGCACGTTAATTGATATCCGCACCGACGAATGGCAGGCGGCGCTGTGGAAAAAGCTTGCGCTTTTGTACGGATATCACGGCGCTCACTACACCTACAAAGAGCTCGGAAAGGAATACGGCAGGCTGATTGAAAAGGAAAAGAAGGCGGTTTGCCGCAGGCACCCGGATTATACCGTTATTGACATAAAAATAGACAAAATTTTCCGCAGCCTTTTTACCCTTAAGGGCGTTCGTCCCTCAAGAGCTCAGGTTCTGTTTATCGCGGAAGCCTTCCGCTGTTATTCCACAAAGCTTTTGCGGCTTTACGACGGAGTTGAGGATTTGCTTGACACGCTTAAGGCAAAGGGCAAAAAAATATACCTGCTGTCCAACGCGCAGGTTTCATTTACCATTCACGAGCTTAACATGCTGGGGCTGCTGCCGTATTTTGACGGCGTGTGCATCAGCTCCGAGGAGGAGTGTTCAAAGCCCGATTCCCATTATTTTGAAATTCTGTTTAACCGCTACGGCCTTAAAAAGAGCGAATCCGTTATGATAGGCAACGATTACCTTGCGGACATCGGCGGCGCGGCGGACTTCGGAATTGACAGTTTGTACATTCACCAGGCAATTTCACCCGAAATCAAGGGAAAGCTCAGAAGCACCTACAGCGTTATGGACGGCGACGTTTATAAAATAAAGGAACTGACCGTAAAATAATTAATAAACGCTCCGCGGCTAAGGTCGCGGAGCGTCGGTTTTTATACTCTGTTTGAAACGCGCTTTTTGTACTGAGCGGGCGTGCAGTTGTAAACCTTTTTGCACTGCGTAATAAACGATTTTACGTTCGCAAAGCCATTTTCCATTGCGGCGGCGGAAACCGTAGCGTTGTTTGTAAGCATATCGTTCACGGCGTTTTCAAGCCGTAAATTCGCCAGATATTCCGAAAAACTTACGTTTGTTACGCTTTTAAAATACTTTGAAAAATATGAAGGCGAAAGGTTTACCACCGAAGAAATTTCATCAAGCGGAATTTCACGCTTATAATTTTCGTTAATATACGCAATTGCTGTTTTTGCATATGAAAAGTCGCGCTTGGGAGCGGTCAGGGTGTTTGCGGAGCGCCTGAAGCACATACATTTACTGAGCAAAATGTAGTATATTTTATTGATGTAAGAAATCAATATCAGCGAAGAATAGTCGGCCTCGCTGTCAACGCGCGCTATTGCGTCCAGAATTTCAATTAGCTCATTTTTTACGCCGGAGGATTCACTGAATTCAAACACGACGCTGTCGATTGATTTACAAAACATGCGTATGTATTCAAATGAAAAGTTAATACATAAAAGCTTGCACTGTTCTCCGTCAACAGGGCGTACAAGATGAACGTCCTCGCTGTTAAAAAGAATAAAATCTCCCTGTTCTACAATCCGCGATTCTCCGTTACAACAACATTCCGAATTACCTTCAATTACATAAACCAGCTCGGGCTCGCGGTGCCATTGCAGCTCGGTTTTGTGAGTATCAGATGATAAATTAAGATACATAATGGTCGCAGGAATGTTCTTGTCATAATTCACCACATCATACTTGTAATCCATTAAATTTTCTCCTTGTTCTATTGCAATAAATGTAGAAATATTGTAATATAATATTAGTATATACGTAAAATATCATTATTTCCATGTAATTTTGTTTTTTTAGTATGGACAAATGTTGCATTAGCCGCTTTTGTTCAATAAGGAGAAGCAATGAACGATACAGCAATAAATCACATAGATTTGATTTGTCTTTCAAGCGGCAGAAGCCTGAAAAGCAAACGAATGCACATAAACGCCGTCGCAAATTCATCATACAAGCTGATATATATTTACAAGGGCAGCTGCGTTGTGAATGTTGACGGAACAAATCACGCCGTCGAAGAAGGCTGTTCAATTTTAATATTTCCGTTTCAAAAATACCGCCTTGAACAAAGCGACAACCTTATATTTTACTGGCTGGAATTCAGCGGCTTTGCAGCCGCGGCGGTAGTAAGCCAAATATCCTTCAGCCGCACATCTCCCACGGTGGGCAGGCTCGGCGAAACGGATTTTGAGCGTTTTTTTGAGCTTCCGGAATGCCGTGAAAATACGGTTGCAGGCAAATACCGCAACGGCGCGGTAATTTTGCTGATTTTTTCCTATTATCTTGAAAAATATCCCAATCACCGGAAAACCGAAAACAGCTATGTTTTTTCGGCGCGGGTGTATATTGAACGGAACTTCGGCAATCCCGGCTTTAATGTAAATAAGGTTGCGGATTATCTGAAAATTGACCGCAGCCATTTTTACAGGATTTTTAAAAACGAAACCGGCCTGTCGCCTGTTGACTACATCAACCGACAGCGGATTTCACGCGCGGAAATGCTGCTCGCAAACCTCAGAATGTCAATTAAGGACGTGGCTTTTTCCGTGGGTTATTCCGACCAGATGTATTTTTCCAGGGTTTTTAAACGTTTAAACGGCAGAACGCCGTCCGACTTCCGCAAAAATATGTTTACATAACAAAACCGCCTGCAAGGGCGGTTTTACCGTATTATAAAATTACATGTTGTGACATTCGGAAAGGATTGTAAACAACGCCGCGTCGGACGCAAGCCTGCGGATTTGCGCGCGTGAATTCAGCCGGTTTTCCGCGCCTCCGAGCATAAGCCTTACGGCGTACGCCTTGTCCTTGGTGCATACGCCCATGTAAACAAGACCTACGGGTTTTTCGGCAGTGCCGCCCGTGGGACCGGCAATACCCGTTGTGCTGACGGCAATATCGGCGCCCGAAATTTTGTAAACGCCCTCCGCCATCTGAATTGCGGTTTCAGCCGAAACAGCGCCCAAAACCGCAAGGGTTTCGGGGTTTACGCCAAGCACTTTTTCCTTGATTGCGTTTGCGTAAGAGCAGATTCCGCAGTCAAAAACCGCGCTTGAGCCGCTTACCCGCGTAATCCTTTCGCTTATTAAGCCGCCCGTACAGCTTTCGGCGGTTGCCGCCCTGAGCTTTTTTTGGCTGAGTTTTTCCACAACAGTTTCCTGCAGTGTGTCCTGGTTCAGATTGTTTTTTCTTAACAGCTGAATGATATCAACTTCCGTAAGCGTTACCATAAAAATATCCTCCCTCTTTTATATTATTTTACCACTTTATATTATTTATTGCAAATTTTTTCATTTTGGGTTATTATTATACTACCAAAACATGAAAGGTATATGAATATGGCTTGGTTCTTTTGTGAAAACGAGGTAAATTCCGACCTTATAACTCTTACCGGTGAAAACGCCCGTCACGCCAGGGTGCTCAGGCTGCGTCAGGGTGAAGCAGTGACCGTTGTTACGCCAAAGGGCGTCCGGTGCGAATGCGAGTGCAAACAAATAAGCGCGGACAATGTTACGCTCAGCGTGCTGTCAAAAAAGGAATGTGAAAACGAACCCGACGTTTTTGTAACGCTTTATCAGGCTCTGCCCAAGGGCGACAAAATGGATTACATTGTGCAAAAATGCGTTGAGCTCGGCGTAAGCCGGATTGTGCCGATGATAAGCGCAAGATGCGTTTCACGTCCCGACGGAAAGTCGCTTGTCAAAAAAACCGCGCGATGGCAGAAAATCGCATTGCAGGCGGCAATGCAGAGCCGCCGCGGAATTATCCCCGAGGTCTGCCCCTGCGTAAGCTTTAAGCAAGCGGCGGAAATGACAAAAGAAAACGAGCGGACGGTTTTCTTTTACGAGATGGGCGGTGATTCCGTAAAAAACATTTTAAAGGACAAGCCGAAAACAATCGGCATGTTTATCGGAAGCGAAGGCGGCTTTGAGGAGGAAGAAGCGCGGCTTGTAACAGACGGCGGCGGAAAAGCCGCGACGCTCGGCAAACGGATTTTGCGCGCCGAAACCGCTCCGCTTGCCGCTCTTTCAATTATAATGTATCAGACAGACAATTTCAGTTAAGGAGAAATTTATATGATAGGAATAATTTGCGCGATGCAGGTTGAGGCAGACGGAATTATCGCTCTTGCCAAAAACACAAAAACCGAAGAAATAAACGGAATGAAATTCATAAGCGGCACGCTTAACGGCAAGGATATTGTTGCAGTTGTGTGCGGCGTGGGCAAGGTTAACGCGGCAATATGCGCAACCACCCTTATCAACCGCTTTAATCCGGATTTGGTAATCAACAGCGGCGTTGCCGGCGCGCTTTCACCGATTGTAACAATAGGTGATTTTGTAATTGCGTCAAAAGCGGTTGAGCATGACATGAACACCACCGCGCTCGGCGACAAACAGGGAGAAATAAGCTTCCCCGGCGGCAAGGTTATGTTTTTTGAGTGCGACAAAAACGCCGCCACGCTGCTTGCCGCGTGCGCCAAGGAGCTTGAAAACACAAGAGTCGCGCAGGGAATTGTAGCCAGCGGCGATATTTTTGTTTCCAACCGCCGCGAAAGACTGCTGCTGAACGACCGTTTCGGGGCGGTGGCGTGCGAAATGGAAGGCGCGGCGATAGGCCACGCGTGCTACTGCTGCAAAACTCCTTTTGCGATTTTGCGCGCGATTTCCGATGATTTGGACGAAAACAAGGGCGTTGATTTTGTAAAATTCTGCTCAATGGCGGCGGAAAAGACCGTTTCGGTTATTTCATCCTTCACCGAAAAAGCCTGACGCTTTAGTTAACTATTGACAACATCGCTTTAATGCGGTAAAATATAATTTAGTCTTATCTGTTTTCGGCTATGTATAAAGTAATAAAGGGGTTATAATTATGAAGCTTACAGGCGCGGATATTATTTGTGAATGTCTGGTTGAGCAGGGTGTAGACACTGTTTTCGGTTATCCGGGCGGCGCGGCTTTGAACACCTATGACGCGCTGTACAAATACAGCGATAAAATCAAACACATTTTAACCGCTCATGAGCAGGGCGCTTCGCACGCGGCGGACGGCTACGCGCGTTCTACGGGTAAAACAGGCGTTGTTATTACAACCTCGGGCCCCGGCGCCACAAACATTGTAACAGGTCTTGCGACCGCCAACATTGACAGTATTCCCATTGTTGCCATCACCGGCAACGTTAACACAGACCAGCTTGGACGCGACAGCTTCCAGGAGGTTGATATTGTAAACATTGTAAAGCCTATTACCAAAGCAAGCTACCTTGTTACTAAGGTTGAGGATTTAGCGCCGACAATCCGCAAGGCTTTTGAGCTTGCCAACGAAGGCAGAAAAGGTCCGGTTTTGGTTGACGTTCCCAAGGACATTACCGCGGCAAAAACCGAGTTTGCGCCCGAAGGTCCCGCAAAAACAAAGCCCTCGGAGATTTCCAATCCCGACTGCATCGCAAGGGTTCAACAGCTTATAAGAAAGTCAAGACGTCCGATGATTTACGCCGGAGGCGGAATTTTAAGCGCGAACGCCTGCGCCGAGTTCAGAGAATTCGCGGAGCTGATTGACGCTCCTGTCTGCTGTTCGCTCATGGGCCTCGGCTGTTTGCCGGCAAGTCATCCGCTTTGCATAGGCAACATAGGCATGCACGGCGGATATGAAACAGGAATGATTACCGCCGGCTGCGACCTTATTATTGCCTGCGGCGCAAGGTTTTCCGACCGTGTTGCCGGAGACCGTGAACGCTTTGGCGAACAGGCAAAGATTGTTCAGCTTGAAATTGATAAAAACGAAATCAACAAAAACGTTAAGGTTGATGAATATATCCTCGGCGACGCAAAGCTTATTTTGCAGGCTCTTTTAAAGGGACTTGAACAGCAGGATCACGCGCACTGGCTTGACAAGATTGACGAATGGAAGCACCGTTTTGACAATTCTTCACACCCAAAGAGCGATTATCCGCTGCCGGATGAAATTATTGAAGCGGTAAACAAAAT
Organism: Oscillospiraceae bacterium; assembly: GCA_003520555.1. Taxonomy (GTDB): domain Bacteria; phylum Bacillota; class Clostridia; order Oscillospirales; family Acutalibacteraceae; genus Ruminococcoides. The sequence continues at coordinate 1,792 of DOUO01000043.1, read as the reverse complement.
CAAGGACGACGGCGACATCATTGCCACCGACGTAGGTCAGCACCAGATGTGGGTTGCCCAGTACGCCAAAATCGAGAAGAAAAAAACGCTGCTTACCTCAGGCGGCATGGGCACAATGGGCTTCGGCATGGGCGCGGCAATCGGCGCGCAGGTTTCGCACATGAACGACAGGGTGTTCCTGTTCACGGGTGACGGAAGCTTCCACATGAATTTAAACGAGCTGGTTACGCTTAAATCCTACAATCTGCCTGTTGTTGTGCTGGTTATGAACAACACCGTGCTCGGCATGGTAAGACAGTGGCAAAAGCTGTTTTACGGAAGCCGTTTTTCACAGACAGATCCGCACAGAGCCACAGACTTTGTAAAGCTTGCCAACGCTTTCGGAGTTGAGGGCATGAGGATAACAAAGCGCGAGGAAATTATGCCCGTCATCGAAAAGGCTGTTGAGCTTAACGCTCCGGTGGTAATTGACTGCCAAATCAGTCCGGACATGAACGTGCTTCCCATGATTCCTCCGGGAAAAACCGTAAACGAAATCGTTACCGAAATGTAA
>DOUO01000043.1:0-1156 GCA_003520555.1 Oscillospiraceae bacterium | reverse complement strand
AAACCTGACCGCTTGTTTTTATCCTTTATTCGCCCGCGTCAACCGCGTATTCGGTAACGTTCAGCACTGTTTCGCCGTCAATTTGCAAGGCTACGGGGCGGTCAAAGCTGACCTTTACGTGCTTGCCCGGCATAACTGTGACAAGATTTGTTTTTTCAACATGCCTGCCCTCAAAAATAGAGGGGAAAGCAATAAGAGTTCTGATTTTTCCCGCGCCGTTCATCACCATTACCGTAACCGTGCGTTCGGGATTAAGCCTGTCCTGACCGGGCGCCGCCATCATTCCGCCGCCGTAATAACGTCCGTTCATTGTGGGCGCAAGCCAGCACTTTTTGAAGAAACGTTTTTTGCCGTCAACCTCAACCGTCGCGTTTGCGGGCTTGTATTTGTACAGCAAGCCCTTTACGGCGATGTTTGTGTAGTTTATCGGCTTATCGCTTTTTTCGCGGAGTCTGTCGCCCTCCTCGCAGCAGTAGCCGTCAATTCCGTAGCCGATACCGTTTATGAACTTGCTTTTTTTGCCCTTAACGGTAACTACGGGCAGATTTACAAGGTATTTATTGATTTTATGCGGCTCGGAGGTTTCTTTTAAGCCAAGGTCGTTCCAAAAATCATTGCCGCTGCCGGCGGGATAATAATAGATGTCGTTTGTAATTTTTTCGCAGTCAACGGCGTTTACAAGGTAATTGAGAGTGCCGTCTCCGCCGCAGATTACGACCTCATCCGTTTCCTCAAGACCGGAAAAGAACTCGGGATAATTCAGCTCAGTCAGGTCGTGTCTTTCAAAATCCTTGTATTTCCAGATTTCCTTAACCCTTTTAGCGCCTTCCTTACCAACGCCGTTGTTTGATTTGGGATTGTAAAGCAAATACGTTTTCATATCTTAATTCTCCCTTAAATTTTTCAGCATTGAAGCCTGTATTTTTTCTCCGAGCTGAGCGGTCGAAAGCGATTTGACCTCTCCGGCGGGAATAACGTCGGTTACATCAAGCTTAACCACCGATTTATGCAGAGGAAAGTTCTTTTGGATTTCATACGTTCCCTTTGCGGTAAGCACAACAACAGGCACCTCCGCCTTTTGCGCGATTTTTAACACCGCGTTGTGGAACGGCAAAAGCCCTTCGCCGTAGTTGCGCGTGCCCTCGGGATAAACCGC
>DOUO01000024.1 GCA_003520555.1 Oscillospiraceae bacterium | reverse complement strand
TTTTTTATTTCATTAAAGCTCCGCGATAAACCTGTCAAACGCCTGCGCTCCACCCGGCGTGCGTTTATACACCCCGGCGTCGCACAAAACTTCAAGGAATACCTTTCCTACTTCCTGTTCTAAAATCCGGCGGATTTCGGCAACATCCGCGCCCTTTAAGCCCGGAGCAAACGTCCGCGCCCATTTTGCGTGTTTTTCAACCGACTCGATTTGCGAGATATCGTCGCCGTCATGAATCGCGGCTTCAAGAATTTGAAGCTCCTTTTGAAGCCTTGACGGAAGAACCGCAAGTCCCATAACCTCAATCAAACCGATGTTTTCCTTCTTGATATGGTGGCGCTGAGCGTGCGGATGAAAAAGCCCCATAGGATGTTCATCCGTGGTGAGGTTATTACGCAGGCAAAGGTCGATTTCATACCTTTCACCGCGGCGGCGCGCAATCGGCGTAACGGTATTATGCGGAACACCGTCCGTAAACGCGTAAATCATTGCGGCTTCATCCGTATAATTTCTCCATTTGTTCAGGATATGCTCCGCCAAATCCGTCAGCTTTTCCCTGCTTTCATGAGTAAGACGGATAACCGAAAGCGGCCATTTTACCACTCCGCAGTCAACGTCCTCAAAGCCCTTTACCGTGAAACGGCGTTCAACCTCCGCTTTTTCCATGGCAAAGGTATAGTGACCTCCCTGAAAATGGTCGTGAGTAAGAATTGAACCGCCGACAATAGGCAAGTCGGCGTTTGAACCGATAAAGTAGTGCGGAAATTTTGTGACAAAATCAAAAAGCTTTTCAAAAGCCTGCCGGTTTATTTTCATCGGCGTGTGCAGGCTGTTAAACGCAATGCAGTGTTCGTTGTAATAAACGTAGGGCGAATACTGCAAAAACCATTCCTCACCGCCCAAGCTCACGGGAATTACACGGTGATTAGCGCGGGCGGGATGACCGATTCTTCCGCTGTAGCCTTCGTTTTCAACGCAAAGCTGACATTTTGGATATGCCGCGCTGCTATGCTTTAGGGCGGCGGCTATGTCGCGCGGATCCTTTTCGGGCTTAGAAAGGTTTATGGTGATATCAATTTCGCCGTATTCACTTTGTACCTTCCATTTACGGTCACGTCTGACGCGGTCGCGCCGGATGTAGTTTGAATCTTGACTGAGCTTATAAAAATAATCTGTTGCCGCTTCGGGATTTTTATTATAGCGATTATAAAATTCCTGCTGAATCTGTGACGGACGCGGTACAAGACAATTCATGAGCTTTGTATCAAAAATATCCCTGCCCTCGGCAGTGTTCTGAGCAAGTCCGCGTTTTGCGGCTATGTCGGTAAGCGCCGATAAAATTTCGCAAAGCTCCGCGCCGTCAACCGTTTCTTCGCTTTTATAGTCCTGCTCACCCATTGCTTCAAGCAAAAGGTTGCGCGCGTATATCTTCTCGGATTGCGGTATAAGACCTGTCTTTATTCCGTAGTCCGTCAGACTGTTAATGTATTTATAAATCATTACCGTCTCATCTCCTTTTCAGTGTTTTCAGGTATTGTTTTTGCTCCGTTGCAATCCTGCGGCTTTCAATTGCCTTTTGAATTGCCATGTTGTGCGTCCGCGTTTCAAGCCTGCCCTGCTCCAAATACGGCAGCGCAGAGTTATACTGCTTTGCGAGCGCGGTGGCAAAGTACCACGCAACCATCATGTTTATGTAGTATTCATCGCTTTGCGCGTTTGCCTTCTGCAAATATTCGGGCTTGAAATCGTCATCAAGATAATGTGCCATCAGCATTTTTATTCCGAAACGCACGGTGTAGGTTTTGCCGCTGTCAATCCAGCGGTACACCTCGCCGATAAGTTCAGCCTTGTGTTTCCGGAACACCGCGGGCGACATTTGGTCGCAGGTTGCCCAGTTATCAACGCACGGCAGAAATTCGTTTACCGCGCGCAGACACTCGGCGTAATCCTTTACGGAGGAGATTATAAACGCGTGAAGCTGGTTTTCGTCAAAATATTTATGCGGAAGGTCTTTTAAAAAATCATTCGTATCCGACCGCTTTTTAAGCTTTGAAGCGTACGCGCGAAGCTCGGGAGTGCGCACGCCGATAAAGCGTTCCTTTTCAACAGTAGGAATCAGCGAGCACTGAAAATCTCTGTATTCAGCGTCCGCAAGCTCAAAAAGCCGGTTTCTTATTTCATCAACAATCATTTTCAATCAACCTTTTATGCTTTCTGCTGTGAATTACACATATCGCAAGCATTGAGTAAATATAAATAACGGTTATTGCTATACTTAAATCCGCCGCGTTATGGAAAACAGCGATAAGCGCCGCAAAAGCAAGCGACAGACCCGCGACAAGCACCCAAAAGCCCTTGTGAGGTTTTTTACATCCGTAAGCGTATTTTTCAAGTGAAAAAAGAAAGATGTAGTAAACGATAAACGATGATACAAGGAAAATGTTTTTAGGCAGGCTGTCAACCTCCGGCTCGCGCATAAATTCAAGCGCGACGGAAATATTATTGAGCGACACAATCAAAAATATGTGCAAAAGCATGTATAACGCGCCTGTTGTTTCCTGTTCACGGTTGATAATATTATCGTAAAAATAGCCGTATATCAAAAACAGTCCCGCAACAATTAAAAACGCCATAAACGAAAAATACACGCTTCTAAACGTTACGCCGCCCTCAAAATAACCTGAAATACTGATTATCATTTCACCGAAGGTAAACACAACAAAAAGCATTACTCTTTCGGTGAGGTGGGTAAAGTCAACGCCCATAAGTCCGCGGATGTCCCTGCGGAAAAGCACCGCCGCCATTCCGAACAGCATTGCGAGAGGTGAAAGCGGAAGTCCGGTCAGATGATACACCGGTATTGAGGCGAACACAACAGCCGCCTCAACAAGCAAAGCCGTAACGGTGAACTTAATGTGTTCTGATTTCCACGGCATAAGCTTATCCTCACCGCGAAGCTTTATTAAATACTGAACGGCGAGATTGACCATAATTAAGCCCCATGCTATGTTATACTTCATGTAAAAGCTTTGCCAATCCGCGCGCGTTCCGTCCGCCATGTAGTAAAGCAGGTACATATTTATAAATATACCTACATATTCAGCAACACTTTTTGTGCCGTAGCGGTTGATAAACACTGTGGTTAAATACCAAATATGAAGCGCGATAAGCGTTGTTAGCAGGTAGGTCAGATACACTCCGCCGGGGATAAAGCCGTGCTCAACCGTTGATATGAGCGAATTGTTGCGGCCGATTATATATACAAAAATCAAATCGTAAATCAGCTCTATATATTCAACCTTTTTTTCTTCCTTTTTAAAGATTTCCGCAAGCACGTTTTATAAGCTCCTTTCAATCAAAAACAAATTGACAAACCGTATTGTTTAATATTATAATTATACCAGAAAAAGCAGTGAAAGGAAAGATATTTCATGAAAGTTTTAATAATTAACGGTTCGCCGAGAATCAACGGCAACACCTCGCTCGCGCTTGATGAAATGGTGAAAAGCTTTGACAAAAACGGCGTTGAAACCGAAGTTATGCAAATCGGCAACAAGGCAATTCGCGGTTGTATTGCTTGCTCCGGATGTTTTGAAAAGGGAAAATGCGTTTTTGATGACGAGGTAAACAAGGCGGCTGAAATATTCAGGGAAGCTGACGGACTTGTGGTGGCTTCTCCGGTGTACTACGGTTCGGCAAACGCCACGCTTATCGCGTTTTTGGACAGAATGTTTTATTCCTCTCATTTTGACAAGCGCATGAAGGTCGGCGCGGCAGTAACCGTGGCAAGGCGCGGCGGACTTTCGGCAACCTTTGACGAGCTGAACAAGTACTTCACTATTTCGGGAATGCCTGTGGCTTCAAGTCAATATTGGAACAGTGTTCACGGCAGAGAAAAAGGCGAAGCAAAGCTTGACGATGAGGGCTTGCAAACCATGCGCGTTCTGGCTGACAACATGAGCTTTTTGATGAAGAGCATTGCTCTCGGCAAAGAACAGTTTGGTCTGCCTGAGCAGGAGCAGCGAGTGTACACTCATTTTATAAGATAAGCAAAGGCGCGGAGCCGATTGGTTCCGCGCCTGTTTTTTGAAATATTATTGAATTATTGAAATATTAAATAACCTTGTGCTCGGTTCTTGAAATAACGTCAAGCTGTTGTTCACGGGTGAGGTCAATAAACTTAACCGCGTAACCCGATACCCTGATTGTAAAGTTTGCGTATTCGGGCTTTTCGGGATGTTTCATGCAATCCTTAAGCTTTTCAACTCCGAACACATTGACGTTGAGGTGATGAGCGCCCTGATCGAAGTAACCGTCCAAAATGTGCCAAAGGTTGTTTACGCGTTCGTCGTCGTTGTTTCCCAAAGCGTCGGGGCTGATTGTCTGAGTGTTTGAAATTCCGTCAAGAGCGTATTCATACGGAAGCTTGGCAACTGAGTTAAGAGAAGCCAAAAGTCCGTTTTTCTCCGCTCCGTATGCGGGATTAGCGCCCGGAGCAAAGGGAGCGCCGGCTTTTCTTCCGTCGGGAGTTGCGCCGGTTGCCTTGCCGTAAACAACGTTTGAGGTGATTGTAAGAATTGAGGTTGTAGGTTCGGAATCACGATAGGTATGATGCTCCCTGACCTTCTTCATAAACGCCTTAAGCAGCCATATCGCGATTTCGTCGGCGCGTTCGTCGTCGTTGCCGTAACGCGGGAAGTCACCCTCGATTTCGTAGTCTACAATCAAGCCTTCTTCATCACGAATCGGCTTAACCTTTGCGTACTTGATTGCGGAAAGCGAGTCAACAACATGGCTGAAGCCCGCGATACCCGTCGCAAAGGTGCGTCGTGTATATGTATCGATAAGCGCCATTTCGGCAGCTTCATAATAATACTTGTCATGCATATAGTGAATGAGGTTAAGGGTGTTTACGTACAGCTCAACGAGCCAGCTCATCATGGCGTTGAACTTGTGCATAACCTCGTCATATTCAAGATAATCGCCTGTCACCGGAGCAATTTCGGGTCCCACCTGCTCGCGTGTTGTAATGTCAACGCCGCCGTTGAGCGCGTAAATTAAGCACTTCGCAAGGTTTGCGCGCGCTCCGAAAAATTGAATTTCCTTACCTGTCTGGGTTGCGGATACACAGCAGCAGATGCTGTAGTCATCGCCCCACACAGGACGCATTACACAGTCGTTTTCATACTGGATTGACGAGGTTGTAACCGAAATATGCGACGCGTACTTCTTGAAGTTTTCGGGCAGTCTTGACGACCAAAGCACGGTGAGGTTTGGCTCGGGAGCAGGTCCCATGTTTTCAAGCGTATGGAGAAAACGGAAGTCGTTTTTAGTTACCATATGTCTGCCGTCCATGCCGATGCCGGCCATTTCAAGCGTAACCCAAACCGGGTCGCCGGAGAACAGCTCGTTATAAGACGGAATACGCGCGAATTTAACCATACGGAATTTAAGTACAAGGTGATCAATAAGCTCCTGCGCCTGCTTTTCGGTTAAAGTACCTTCGCTGAGGTCGCGGTTGATGTAAATATCAAGGAAGGTTGAAATTCTGCCCACACTCATTGCAGCGCCGTTTTGAGTTTTGATAGCGGCAAGATAACCGAAATAAAGCCACTGAACCGCCTCCTTGGCGTTTTTGGCAGGCTCGGAAATATCGTAGCCGTATATTTCCGCCATCTTCTTCATGCCTTTAAGGGCACGAATTTGTTCGGCAATTTCTTCTCTAAGGCGGATATGAGCTTCACTCATATTGATGCCGCCGCAGTAGAACAAATCCTTTTCCTTCATCTTGATAAGATAATCAAGTCCGTACAATGCCACACGGCGGTAGTCGCCGACAATTCTTCCTCTGCCGTAGGTGTCGGGCAGACCGGTGATTACATGATTGTGGCGCGCGCGTTTCATTTCGGGAGTATACGCGTCAAAAACCGCCTGGTTGTGCGTCTTGTGGTAATCGGTAAAAATCTTGTGAAGCTCGGGATTGATTTCATAACCATAGGTGGAAGCCGCCTGCTCCGCCATTTTTATGCCTCCGTAAGGCATAAAGGCGCGCTTTAAAGGCTTGTCGGTTTGCAGACCTACAACCTGTTCCAAATCCTTCATGCTTTCATCAATATATCCGGGACCGTACGAAGTGAGCGATGAAACAACCTCGGTTTCACATTCAAGTACGCCGCCTTTTTCACGTTCCGCCTTTTGGAGCTGCTGCAGCTTGTCCCAAAGCTTGTTTGTGGCTTCGGTGGGAGCTTCAAGGAAGCTTTCATCGCCGTCATACATTGTGTAGTTGCTTTGAATGAACTCGCGGACGTTTATGTCCTCCTGCCATTTTCTGCCCACAAAGCCTCTCCATGCTTTTTTCCTGATGTCGTCGGGAATACATGCCAACATAATAATCTTTCCTCCATAAACTATATAAAACTGTATTAATTCATATTATTCTTCACAACGCAGCAGCTTTTCGGCGTTCGCGACTCGCTGAGACGAGGGCGGATTTATTCCTTCAAGCGGATACTTCAGCCCCAGTGACTGCCATTTATACGCTCCCAGGCTGTGGTAAGGCAAAACCTCAACGCGCCGCACGTTATTAAGCGTATCAATAAACTTACGCGTTCGCTTCAGGTATTCATCGTCGTCCGTAATACCCGGGACAAGCACATGGCGAATCCATACGGGTTTTTGAAGCTGCGATAAAAAGGCAAGCATTTCGAGTATGTTTTCATTGCCGTGCCCCGTCAGCGTCTTATGCTGTTCATTATCAATGTGCTTTATGTCAACCAAAAACAAATCGGTAAGCCCACAAAGCCGTTTAAATTTAGAGAAAAACGGTTCCGATTTTGAAAACGGCTGACCTGAGGTGTCAACGCAGGTGTTTATTCCGCGCTTCTTTGCTTCCTCAAAAAGCTCGGTTAAAAAATCAATCTGAGCAAGCGGTTCGCCCCCGCTTACGGTGATTCCGCCGTTCGTTCCCCAATAAGAGCGATAGCGTTCCGCCCTGTCAATAAGCTGCGAAGCGGAGTATTCCTCACCGCCGTTAAAGCTTCGGGTGTCAACGTTATGGCAATAAAGACAGCGCATAGGACAACCCTGCAAAAATATTAAAAAGCGAACTCCCGGTCCGTCCACCGAGCCAAAGCTTTCAAGCGAGTGTACTCTGCCCTTTACCATAATCTGCCGCCTTTCACGGTTTTTAAATATTTACTATGGTTTATTATAATCCTTTTTGCGGATTTGGTAAATAGCCAAAATGTAAAATGAGGTTAAAAAAACATTTTTTGTAGAAATAACAAGTTTATTGCCGATTTTTTTAAAAATAATAGATAGTATCTATATATAGTGTAGATTACAAAAGCACAATACTATATGTAGATAAACCAAAAATTTATAACACCATCAGTTTAACATCAAAAAGGGGGACGTTTCCGTCCCCCCTGCGCGTCAAGAACGCGCCGAAAATGATTTTCTGTCGTCCATAATTGTGTCGCGGGTGTCGCGGAACAAAAGCGTTACACACCAAATTGCCGCGAGGCCGACCAGAATATATATGATTCTGCTGACGACGCCCGACTGACCGCCGAAAACAAACGCGACCAGGTCAAACTGGAAAATACCGACGCTGCCCCAGTTGAGACCGCCGATAATTAAAACCGTCAAAGCTATTTTATCAAGCATTCCTAATCCTCCTTACGAATGATGATATTAGTTTTGACGGAAAAATTCAAAATATTCAAAATTTTATTTTTCTGTTAAAGAATAAAAATTAATAATAATCCCGCGATAAGCAGTCCGAGAACCATCATGCCTATGCCTACTATCCGCGTAATTTTCATTGCCTTTTTCAGCTTGAATTTTTTTATCATGCTCTCGGTAGGAAACGGAAGCAAGAGCAAAAGCACGCCGAGCACTGCGCAGCACACAATGGCAATCACAGCGCCGAAAACCTTTGCAAGCGGAAACAGGAACATTCCGCCCATGATTCCGAAAAGGCACACAACGTTTATCATTGAAAAGGGCTTTGCGAAGCGTTCGCTGCGTTCATAATACTGCAATACCTGCTTCTCACATTCGTCACAGCAGTACATTTCCTCGTATGATATTTCTTTTGCGCAAAACTCGCACTGTTTCATTATTATCAGTCCTTGAATATTAAATATTGCTGAAAAATATTGTATCATAAACAGTACAAAATTTCAACCATATTATCGTCAACTAAAGTGATTTAAACGGTTGACAATTAACGGTTTTGGTAGTATAATGTCAACCGTAGTTTAAAGAAAGGTTGACAATTATGCAAAAATCTAAATCTGATTCATTGCGGTTCACACCGCTTACCATGGCGCAAATCGCGGTCTGTACAGCGCTTTTGTGCGTACTTTCACCGTTGGCGATACCGCTGCCTATTTTAGTCCCAATCACTCTGCAGGTTATGGTTGTGGTTCTTGTTGCGCTGATATTAAACCCGGTTCACGCGCTTATTTCTCAACTTTTGTACACTGTACTGGGTATTGTCGGACTGCCTGTTTTTTCGGGCGGAAAAAGTGGTTTTGCGGCGCTTGCTTCACCGACCGGCGGTTTTATTATAGGATTTATTTTCGCTTCGTTTTTTATAAGCCTTTTAAAGGGTGACGGCAACGGCAAAAACGCCGTAGCTCGTTACATACTTGTTTCGGTGCTCGTCGGTATTCCCTGCGTATACATTCCGGGAATAATATGGTTTTCGGTAGTTCAAAACGTTGATTTGCTGACCTCAGCCAAGCTTGTGGCGGCTTCATTTATTCTGATTGACATTGCAAAATGCGTAGCCGCCGCGCTGATTGCCGTTCCCGTAAAGGCGGCGCTGAGAAAAATAAAATAAATCTATTCCGTTTCCTCAATTATTTGCCTGATTTCCTCCTGCGCCTGCATCACTTCGTCGTAAAACATACGCGAGGAAACGCGCAACGCGCCGTTGCCGAGGATAATCAGCTGTTCCATTGCGTCTGAGGTAACAACTCTTACCCGGTTATTCTTCGCGAGCTTATGCGATGTTTTTTCGATGTACATGTCTGCGGTTTCCGCTTCCTTAGTGTAAACGATGCTTATTCCGTTTACCGTTTCTACCTCTCGGGAAGCGCCCTTCACCTTGTACGCGTCAAACACCAAAATAAGCTCGCATTTTTTATAGCCTTGAAAGTTGCAAAGGATATTTACAAGCGCCGAACGCGCGCCGTCAATGCTTTCCCCGGCAAGCTTTTTGAGGTTGTCCCACGCGAAAATTACATTGTAACCGTCAACAAGCACATATTCCGTTCCGTCGTACGAGGGAGCGTTTTTTTTATTGTATTTACTGTCGCCCTTAGGCGCTCCGTTTGGCTTAAAATGCCTGCGGAGCTCGGTTTCACGGTGTTTTTTTACAGGTCCGTAGGTCTGCTCAAAAATACGCATAAGCTCCTTGTCCGCAGCAAAGAAATCCTTTTGTTCGCGGCTTTGACGCTTGATTTTTGCCTTAATCTCCGAATTTGATTCAGAAGAAAGCGCCGACGGCAGATGCATATGACGGCTGACCTCGTTCCATTTTACCGTATGTCCCGCTCCGTGCGAGCAAAACACCGAATCACAGGGATTGTCAACGTCGGCTTCGGGGTTATAGCACGCCCCGGCAATCACCTCGTCAGGGTTATGACACTTGCCGTAACCCTTAAGCGACAGCGCGAGCCTGCCTTTGCCGTGGGTGTACTGCATTACATCGCGTGAATAACCGCGCATTGCGCTGACGGGCGCCGTGCCTGTAATCACGGTGAATTCTCCGTCGGTTTCGGGAGATTCAAAGCTTCCGCTCATCAGTTGAATATCGGTCATCGCCCTGCCGGTATTTTCAGTCGGAATTTCAAGCGTAAAAGCGTAAATCGGTTCAAGCAACACGCTTTTGGCCTGCATTAAGCCCTGTCTCACCGCACGGTAGGTTGCCTGGCGAAAGTCGCCGCCTTCGGTGTGTTTCGCGTGCGCCTTGCCCGAAACAAGCGTTATTTCCACATCCGTAACGGGCGAACCTGTCAGCACACCGAGATGCGTCTTTTCGTAAAGATGAGTAAGAATAAGCCGCTGCCAGTTTATGTCAAGCGAATCGCGGCTGCATTCGCTTTTAATAACAATACCGCTGTCACGCGGAAGCGGCTTAATAATCAAATGCACTTCGGCATAGTGACGCAGGGGTTCAAAATGACCCACGCCCTCAACGGTGTTTTCAATTGTTTCTTTGTAAATAATACTGCCCTCGCCGAATTCCGGTTCGTAACCGAAGCGGTCAAAAATAACGCGGCGCAGAATTTCAAGCTGAATTTCGCCCATAAGCCTGAGCCGTATTTCGCCGTGGCGTTCGTTGTAAACCACGTTGAGCTGAGGATCCTCCGCTTCAAGCGCGCGCATATTAATAAGCGCGGTATGAACGTCTATGCCGTTCGGCAAAATAAGACTGTAGGTTAACACAGGCTCCAAAACAGGTGATTTTGAGTTTTTCTCGGCTCCTAAACCGTCGCCGGGATTTGCGAAGCTTATTCCGGTTACGGCAACAACCTCGCCCGCCGAAGCGCTTTCAGCCGCGGCAAATCTTTCGCCCGAATAAACGCGGATTTGATTTACCTTTTCCTGCGCGCCGTCCTTTGAGAAAAGCACGTCCTTAACGCGCAGCTCGCCGCCGGTTATCTTCATGTGCGTAAGCCTTTCGCCGCGGCTGTCACGTGAAATTTTAAATACCTTGGCAGCAAACTCCCCGGCATAACGCGGCATAAGGGTATATTTGTCAATACAGCGCAAAAATTCCTCAACGCCCTCAAGTTTAAGCGCGGAGCCGTACATTACGGGAAAAACGCGGCGGTCTTGAATTGCCCTTGCTATATCGTTGACATCCAAATTTCCGTCCTCGTATTTTTCAAGCAGCTCCTCGTGACACAGCGCAATGTTTTCACAAAGCTCCGAGGTATCGCAAAAATCCACGCAGCAGTCGCTTAGCTTAGATTTAAGTTGGGAAAACACCGTTTCGCGCGAAGCTCCCTGCAAATCCATTTTATTAACGAAGATAAAGCAAGGTACGCCGTAGCGTTTCAGAAGTTTCCACAGGGTAACCGTGTGGCTTTGCACGCCGTCCGTGCCGCTTATAACAAGCACGGCATAGTCAAGCACCTGCAGGGTGCGTTCGGTTTCCGCCGAAAAATCAACGTGACCGGGAGTATCAAGCAATGTAAAGCGCGTATCGCCGTAGTTCAGAATTGCCTGCTTTGAAAATATTGTTATTCCGCGTTCGCGCTCAAGCTCAAAATTATCAAGAAAGGAGTCGCGGTGGTCAACCC
>DOUO01000038.1 GCA_003520555.1 Oscillospiraceae bacterium | reverse complement strand
TTTTGTAGCACGCGCGGTAAATCTTGTAGCCTGTGGCTCTGTCGTTGCGGTTCCACTTCATTTCGTTTACGGTGGAAGCGCGTGAAGCGTAAAGGCCGCTTACCTTTTCGGGCTGTGTGGCTGTCTTTTTAACGGTTGCCTGTCCTTCAAGCTTTTGACCGTTGACATTGAGATAAGCCGCAACCTTGAACCAATACTGAGTTGTGTGCTTAAGGTTCTTAGCGGTGAAGGTTGTGCCGGTAACGTCGCCTATTCTTGTGTACTTGCCGCCGTCGGCGTTAAGGCAATATACATAATAACCGGAGGCGTTTGAAACCTTGTCCCACGTAAGTGTGATTACGTGTGGTTCAAAGCTTGTCTTTACCACGTTCTTAACGTTGCCTACAACCGTTACGGGGATAACGTCGCCCTGGTCAGCCGCCGCGATGGCCGCGGTTCTGGCTTCGGGAGCTTCTGCCGCAACAGGCTTGCTTTGGTCTTCGGCGGCGGAGAACGAACCTACCGCAACCGAGATTGAAAAGACAAGTACCGCCGCAAGAACGATGGCAATGATTCTTTTTGTACTGAATTTCATAGATTTCCCTCTTTCCATATTTGCTGAGACTAAAATTATAATCTCTGCCCTTTAAAAAAAATACAAAATTGTGTCCGCAGTCATAAAAATTACTCGTCACGTTCCGACACGGCTTTTCTGACCTCAGTCTTAAGCCGTTCAAACGGAGTATCTTTTTTGCTGATGATGTCGTTTGCCGTCAGCTTAATCAGCTTGCGCGGGTTCAGGCTTGAAGCGTCGGTGTTTGCGTGCATGTAAATCGTGATGTCCTCATGCTGAATAAGGGCAAACAGCTGGCTTAAGCTTGTACATTCGTCAACAGCCTTCAACAGCTCGTCCTTCGGCTTGCCGATGTAACCCTTTTTCGGCGCTTCGGTGACGCCTGTAACCGATTTGATGACCTCTTCCTTAAATCGCTGAAAGGGATTGTCGGTTTCGGTGACGGGCACCGGACGGCTCAGCTTTTTGGGCTTCAGATTTGAAGCGCCCGACTGCGCGTGCATTTGAACCTGTATATGTTCCTTTTGGATAAGCGCAAACAGCTGACTCAAAGTTTTGGTCTGCTCAATTGCTTTGACAAGTTCAGCTTGGGACTTATTACGGTAGGCTTTTGTATCTGCCGCATCCATCCTTTCACCAACCTTTCAAACGCCCTTCACAAAAATTCCATACTATTTTCATAATAATTATTATACTAAGAATTTACTGCAAATTCAATAGGAAATCTGCCAATAATTATTTACAATCTTTTAATTTTATGATATAGTTTTTTTATAAAATTGTAAATATTCTTTTTTACAAAAATAAACAAAAAAATAAAGGAAATGGTAATATGAAAAAATTAACGGCAATCTTAACCACAGCCTCTGTTTTGGCTGTCGCAATCCTTGCGGGATGTTCATCCGACCCCACGGCTTCAAATCCGCCCAAAAAGCCTGCTACCAAGGACGAGCCTGCCACGGAAACCACGGTGAGCACTACGGGCAACAAAATTCAGGTGAACGACGCCACTTTGGGACAGATTTGGATTCCCGAGCTTGACGGCGTCGCCGTTAACAAGCTTGACAAAAACGGCTTCACTTCCGACAACAGCTTCAAATATTACAGCGAGGGCGGCAAGCCCGCTTCGCTTGAGGGCATTGACATTTCAAGCTATTCGGGCGACATCGAATGGCAAAAGGTCAAGGACAGCGGCATTGACTTTGTGATGGTAAGGCTCGGCGGCAGAGGCTACGGAAACGAAGGCGCTACCTACAGGGACGAACGCGCGCTTGAGTACATAAAGGGCGCCCAAGCTGTGGGAATCAAGGCAGGAGGCTACTTCTTTTCTCAGGCTGTGACCACCAACGAGGCAATTGAAGAGGCTGACATGGTAAAGGAGATTTTGGGCGACACTAAGCTTGACTTCCCCGTTGCCTACGACTGGGAAATTATTAAGGACGATGACGCGCGCACCGACGCCGTCACCCCCGCGCAGGCTACCGAAAACGCGAAGGCGTTTTGCCAAACCGTGGCTTCGCACGGATATACGCCCATAATTTACTCCACCGGCAGGGAGCTGTATTTTAAATACGACCTTTCAAAGCTTGCGGAGTATGACGTGTGGTACTGCGAATACTCGGACGTGCCCGATTTTTACTACGAATTTTCAATGTGGCAGTACAGCAAGAGCGGTCAGGTTGACGGCATTGAGGGCAATGTTGACCTGGATATGTGCTTCACAAACGTTGCGGATTACGCTAAATAATACAACCGTTTTATTACTGACTGTTATCGGTTTAGGCGCTTAATTACAAACGGTATAATTTATTTTAAGAATTATTGTGTAAATTTTGTTTAATGCGGAGAATTCACGGCTTGAAAACTGTGAATTTCTCCGTTTTTTATTTCTTTATTTGAAAAATATTGAAAAATTCCTTTGTTTTGGTATAATTATATTGATAGGTATATGGTTACAAAAATGTAATATTTATATGGAATGGAAAAGATAGGAGAGTTAAATTTGGATACAAGATTCATCGGCTTGGACGGCTTTGATGAAATTGAAGCTGTACCCGGCGCGAATTTAAATTCGGTCAAGCAATCTCCCAAAAAGGCGGGCAAGCCCCGTCACGCGGGCTACACCGTGCGCGAACACAAGGTCGTGCGCAAAAAAGTCGCGCTTACCGCAGTTGTGGCAATGGCGGCTGTGGTGCTCTCGGGCGTTACCGCGGCAGGAGCCATAGGCTCGGGCGGCGCAAAAAAGCCTGCTCCGGAAATGCCTTCAACCATGCCCGCGCTTGTTTCAACGGTTGACGAAGCCCCGCGCGCGTCGGGACTTGACGCAGCGGCTGAGTCGCAGCTTTGCGGACTTTACATCGACGGCGAGCTTGTGGGCGTAACCACCAACAAGACCGCGCTTGAAAGAGCGCTTAAAAAGGTGCTTGACGACTACAAAAAGGGCTACGACGCTCAGACAACCACCGAGTTTGCCAACGACGTTGAGGTTAAGGAGCTTGAGGAAAGCGACAAAAAGGAGCTGACCGCCGAGGATTTGGTAAAGCTCGGCATGGACAGGTTCAGCATTAACCTCGCGACGGACTACATATACAAGGACGAGGTTGATTTTGAAACGGAAGTGACCTACGACGATTCAAAGCCCGCTTCCTACAAAAAGGTTGTTAAGGAAGGCAAAAAGGGCGTCACGGAATGGACGGTGCGCTACACCTTCACCGACGGTGAAATCACCGATTCCGAAATTACGGGCTCAAAGGTTACCCAGGAGCTTGTAAACGAGGAAATTGTTGTAGGCACGGGTTATGAGGAAAGCGAAGAAAACGCGGACGAAGAAAACTCAGCCGGCGAAAGCGGCGGTTCCGCGGAAAGCTACGCAACGGGAAGCTCGGGCAGCTTTATCTGGCCTTTGCCCCACACCCACAACCTTACAAGCCTGTTTGAATGGCGCTGGGGCAGAATGCACAACGGCATTGACATCGCCGGCGGCGACGACTACGGTCAGCCGATTATAGCGTCCGACAGCGGCGAGGTTATTTGGAGCGGCAACGACGGCGGCGGCTACGGCAATTATGTAATGATTGACCACGGCAACGGATATGTAACCGTTTACGGTCACGCAAGCGAGCTTGCCTGCTCAACAGGCGACTATGTAAATCAGGGCGACGTGATTGCGTATGTAGGCTCGACGGGCAACTCAACAGGCCCTCACCTGCATTTTGAAATCCGCGACGGCGACACTCCCCTTGACCCCCTCGGATTTGTAAGCTGAGGCTTTTAAACATAATAATTTTATCGGTCGATCGGTCGGGCAGACAGGTTTGTTTTTATAAACGCTGTTTGCCCGGCCTTTTTTCAAAAATAATTATTTACCGC
>DOUO01000185.1 GCA_003520555.1 Oscillospiraceae bacterium | reverse complement strand
TATGACAAAATTCGCAAATAACGAGATAAGCCTTATTGTTGCCACCACGGTGATTGAAGTTGGCGTGGATGTTCCGAACGCTTCGGTGATTATGATAGAAAACGCCGAACGTTTCGGCCTTTCCCAGCTTCATCAGCTTCGCGGCAGAGTAGGCAGGGGAGAAGCCCAATCCTACTGTATTCTTGTCAGCGATAATCCAAGCCCTCAAACCGCCGAACGCCTTAAAATTATGTGCACCGCAAACGACGGCTTTAAAATCGCGGACGAGGATTTGCGGATGAGAGGTCCCGGCGATTTCTTCGGACAGCGTCAGCACGGACTTCCTCAGCTCAGCATAGCGGACTTTGCGGATTCCAAAAGCCTTGAGCTAAGCCAAAAAATTGCCGATTACATCATCGCTGTATATAAAGATTTGAGAAACGACGAGCTTCGGTATTTAAAAGCCGAGGTTGACCGCCTTTTTGACAGGGGCGGAACAAACAGTTTGAATTAAATAATGGGGTGAATCAAATGAAAAAACTTTCAGTAAGAATCATAACTGCAATGCTTGCGCTCATTACTTTGATGTCTTGCGCTGTTTACGGCGCGGGCGCAATCAGCTTTACGAATAACGTGAAGTTTAAGTCAAAGCACGTGCTCATGGTTAATATGGATAACTGGCAGACTGTGTTTGAATACAATGCCGACGAACGCTGCTATCCTGCTTCCACAACAAAAATCATGACTTTTATTGTGGCTTATGAGCATGTTGATGACATTGATAAAACCATGGTTCCAATCAAAAAAACAATCATTGACCAACTTAAAAACACAGGCTCGTCAATGGCGCACCTTGACCAGCATATCGGCGGCAAAATGTCCGTCAAGGATTTGCTGTACAGTATGATGGTTCCCTCGGGCAACGACGCCGCGCTTACGCTTGCCGATTACATCGGTGACGGCGACACCAAGAAATTTGTCAAAATGATGAACGACAAAGCCGAGGAGCTCGGCTGCAAGGATACTCATTTTGAAAACCCCGACGGCCTCCACAGCAAAAATCATTACACAACCGCCCGCGACCTTTACATCATCACAAAGCACGCGCTGACTCTGCCGGACTTTGAAACAATTACAAACGCCACCGAATGGCTTTGTAAGGGCGAAGAAAACCCCGTTGTCACCACTAACTATATGATAGACAAAAACCGCGGCGGCGAATATTACTATATGTACGCCAAAGGCATAAAAACCGGCACAACCGACGAAGCCGGCAGATGTCTTGTTACCTCCGCCACCGCCGACAAGCATTCCTATCTTCTTGTTCTGCTCGGAGCTCCGTACAAGGAAGGCGAATACGAGGAGTACGATACCTTTACCGACGCGGCTGATTTGTTCCGTTGGGCTCTTACCGCGCTGGAGCTTCAAACCGTAAAAACCAGCACTACGCCTATTTGCGAACGCGACGTTAAGCTTGCGTGGGGCAAAAACAGCGTAACCCTTGTGCCCGAAAAAGACCTCAACGCCGTTGTTCCCAAGGATATTGCCGAAAAGAATATCATCGTTGAAACCTCGATTGAGGGTGAAACCGACGGCGAGGAAAAGCCGCTTGAGGCTCCGCTTTCCCCGGATAAATCCGTCGGCACAGCCACCGTTTATTACAAGGCTGACGATAAAGGCGAACCGCAGAAGCTTGCCACCGTTAACCTTGTTCCGTCCGAACAAATCGACCGCAGCGGAATACTTGCGGTGCTTGACGTAATCGGCACAATATTCAAGTCCTACTGGTTTTTGGTAATCGGCGCGCTGATTATAATTATTCTTATAATTTACATCATCGTTGCTAAAATTCACCGTAAACGCATGGCAAAACGCCGCAAGGTAAAGAGATACCGCAACTTCTGATAATTTTGAGGCAAAAGATTTTGTATGAATTAGAAAAAATTTTTAAAAATCTTTGTGCAAATTATCTTTAGAAAAAACTAAAAAAAGCAAATTGCACAATTCACCCTTGGCTACTTTGGTTAAAGGGTGAATTTTTTTATTTTGCTTTAAAAATCTTGTATAAAACTAACAAATATGATATACTGTCTAAGGGATATTTAATATTTTTATACCAATATCCGCAAGTTTTGGAAATTAACGATTTCATATAACGAAGGGAGTTTTACCATTGAAACAGTACGACGCGAAAAAAATTCTTAATATCGCATTGGCGGGACACAGCGGCTGCGGCAAAACAAGCGTTGCCGAAAGTATCCTTTACCTTGCCAAAGCAAGCGACAGGCTCGGCAAAATCGCCGACGGCAACACAACTCTTGACTTTGACGCTGAGGAAATCAAGCGCCGGGCTTCAATCATGACAGCCGTTGCCCCGGTTGAATGGAAGAACACAAAAATCAACCTTATTGACACCCCCGGTCTGTTTGATTTTGCCGGCGGCGTTGCCGAAGGCATGCGCGCCGCGGACACTGCCGTAATTGTCGTATCAGGCAAGGACGGCGTTTGCGTAGGCACCGAAAAGGCTGTTGAAGCTGCCAATAAAGCCGGACTTACAAAGGTGTTCTTTGTAAACGGACTTTGCGACGAGGACGCGCGTTTCTACCGTGTATTCGAGAATTTGAAGTCAACCTTCGGACCTTCAGTTTGTCCTGTTGTTGTGCCGTATATCGTAAACGGTCAGGCTAATACTTACGTTAACCTTTTTGATTACAAGGCTTATGAATACGGCGTCGACGGTTCCGTAAAGCAAACCGCGCTTCCCGACATGGGTAACCGCCTTGAAGGTCTGCGCGAAGCAATCAAGGAAGCCGTTGCCGAAACCAGCGAGGAGCTTCTTGACAAGTTTATCATGGGCGAGGAATTCACACCTGAGGAAATAATTCTCGGCGTTTCGCAGGGTGTTAAGGACGGTTCAATCTGTCCCGTATTCTGCGGCGACGCTCACAACACCTTCGCGATTGACCAGTTCCTCAACAGCCTGACTTGGCTTGCTCCTTCAGCCGCCGCTAAGGCTGAGGAAATCGGCGTTGACCTTGACGGTGAACCCGTTGAGGTAAGCGTTAACGAAAACGCTGCCGCCGCTGCAATTGTATTCAAAACTGTTGCCGACCCGTTCATCGGCAGATTGTCATACATCAAGGTTGTTTCGGGTAAAATTTCTCCGGACGTTCCCGTTATTAATATGAGAACAGGCTCTCCCGAGCGTATTTCAAAGGTTCTCACCATGACCGGCAAAAAGCAAAGCGACGCTTCGTACATCGGCGCCGGCGACATCGGCGCAATTCCGAAGCTTTCCACCGCCAAGACCGGCGACACCCTCTGTTCACCCTTGCGCAAGGTTGTGCTTGAAGGCATTGATTATCCTGTTTCAAGCTACTCAATGGCAATTTATCCTGCCAAGAAGGGCGACGAGGATAAGGTTGCCCAAGCTATAGGCAAACTGTCCGACGAAGATCCCACAATTAAGTTTGTTCAAAACCACGAAACCCATGAAATGGTTGTTTCCGGTTTGGGCGAACAGCATCTTGACGTTGTCATTTCCCGTCTTAAGTCAAAATATAACGTGGAAGCAAGCCTTCAAAAGCCGAAGATTGCTTACCGTGAAACCATCCGCAAAAAAGTTACCGCTCAGGGCAGATATAAAAAGCAGAGCGGCGGTCACGGTCAGTTCGGCGACGTTTGGATTGAGTTTGAGCCTTATGATACCGACGGCCTTGAGTTTGCGGAGCGCGTTGTAGGCGGCGCCGTTCCCAAAAACTTTTTCCCGGCTGTTGAAAAAGGTCTGCGCGACTCAATCAAGAAGGGCGTGCTTGCGGGATATCCCACAGTAGGAATCAAGGCTACACTGTACGACGGTTCATATCACCCCGTAGACTCCTCGGAAATGAGTTTCAAAACCGCCGCAAGCCTTGCGTATAAAAACGGCATTCCCAACGCTTCCCCGACGCTTCTTGAGCCAATCGGCAGTCTCAAGGCATATGTGCCCGACAGCAACATGGGCGACGTAATGGGCGAGGTCAACAAGCGCCGCGGTAGAGTTTTGGGTATGTCTCCGGCAGCCAACGGTACTCAGGTTGTTGAGGCTGAGGTTCCCATGTCCGAAATGAGCGACTTTTCAACCTTTATCCGTCAGATTACTCAGGGCAGAGGAAGCTACGAATTCAGCTTTGTACGTTATGAGGATTGCCCGGCTAACGTTGCTCAAAAGGTAATTGAAAAAGCTAAGGCAGAGTCGGAAGATTAATTAAATAGGCAATAACAAAGGAGCCGGTTCAAATGAGCCGGCTCCGTTTTGCGCTTTCCGTAATTATATTTTGGTGAATCTCTTAATCTTCTTACCGTCGCGAAGGACTGTTTCCTTAAACATATCATAAGGCCTTGCCCAAACGTTGTCGGGATTTTCAAGGCTTTTGTAAATTACAAGCCTTTCGCCGCTTTCGCTGTGCTTCGCAAAGCCGGTTACCTCATACTCGCCGCCCTTGAAATGACGGTATTTTCCAAGCGTTATTTCCTCGTTTTCGGGCTTTGGCTTTTCTATGGGAGCGGCTTTTGCTTCCGCTTCGTAATCAAGCTTGAAGCTGCCGTCGTTTACAACCAATATTCTTGTTGAGTACGGCGGAACGGGAAGCTCGCACCAGCCGTTACACTCAAATACCTCATTGTTGTTCAGCACGTCGGTGAGCTTTGCGCTGCATCGTGAATCAAATCCCACGCGTTCCTCGCGGTCGGTCAGGTTAAATAACACAAACACGGTCTGGTTGTCGGTAAAGCGTTTGTAAACAAGCTTTTCGTTCATTATATTAACGTTTTCAAACCTTCCGTATTTCAGCGCTTCAAGACCAAGTCTGACCTTGCCCAGCCTGGAAATATGTTCGCAAAGCCGGTAATTTGCGTTCGGCACATTGTTTAAGTCAAGGCACGGACGAAGCTCATAATCGCTGTTATGCGTGCGCCTGCCCTCAATTCCGTACTCGCTTCCGTAGTAAACGGACGGCACGCCGGGCATGGTATACAACATGGTGTACACGTTGTAAAGGTGGTTTTTGTCGCGCAGGTCGCTCGCAATTCTGTTGACGTCGTGGTTGTCCACAAAATTATAAGTGTAAATATTTTGATAAATACCGCCGTTTTGGAACTGCCTTTGAAGCGAATGGGCAATCTCAAAATAATTGTGGTCGTTGTGGCTTGAATAAATGCCCTTGTAGCACTCGTAATTTGTGACGGAATCAAGCATTTCATCGTTTGCCCAGCGGCTGTAATCACCGCCTACAACCTCGCCGTAAAGCCAAAAATCAGGTTTTCTGCTTTTGCAAAGCGCCTTGAGCCTTCTAAAGAAATCAAAGTCAATGACGTTTGCGGCGTCAAGCCTGAGTCCGTCAATGTCAAACTCGTCAATCCAGAAATTTACCGCGTCAAGCAGATAATTTACAACGTCCGGATTTTTCAGGTTCAGTTTTACCAAATCGTAGTGCCCCGACCAGCCCTCGTACCAAAACGGGTCGCCGTAAGGACTGCTGCCGTTAAAATTCAGGTTTTGGAACCAGCCGCAGTAAGGCGAATCCCATTTCTTTTCCTGAACGTCCTTGAACGCCCAAAAATCTCTGCCGACATGGTTAAAAACGCCGTCGAGCATAACTCGTATTCCGTTTTTGTGCAGGGTACTGCAAATCTTTTTAAAGCTTTCGTTGTCACCGAGCCTGCTGTCAACCTTCTTGTAGTCGATTGTGTCGTAGCCGTGCCTTGAGCTTTCAAAAAGCGGATTAAAAAGCAACGCGTTAACGTTCATGCTCTTGAGGTGGTCAATTATGTCATAAATCTTATCCAGTCGGTAGCTTTGCACAAAGTCGTTTTCCTTCGGAGCGCCGCAATAACCGAGCGGATAAATATTATAAATTACGGATTCATTAATAAAACTCATATCTTTTCTCCTTTGTAATATGTTTTTGCGCCTAATTATTGTATCACAAAAAAACATATTGTGCAAATCGTAATTTTGTGGTACAATAAAAAAAGTATATTTATGGAGGCTAATAATGAATAAATTATTTGAGAATAAACAAAGAAAAAGAATTCGACTTGTAATGTGTTTTATTTATCTTTTTCAGATATTTTTATGCACCGCGCCCTTTGTTATGCTTTCAAACAACACAAAGCTTAAGGACGAATCTGTTTTTTCGATAATTTACAAGGTAATGAGCAACCTCGACGGCATAAACAGCGCCGGAGGCTTTGTAACATACCTTCCGTATTTCTTTTTGGTGATAATCCCCGTTGCGGGCTTCTTTTTCTGCGCTCTTGACAAGGAACGCAATTTAAAAAACATCTTCTCGGTTATTTTTAATTTTCTTGCCATTATGATTATACTTATGGTTGTACCCGCCGGCGCGCTTCAAATCGGATCGGTGCTTCAAATTCTTTTGTACATTGTTCTGACCTTTCTTGCGACGGCAGGAATGCTTATGCGCCTTAATAAAAACCGGGAAGAACCCGAAAAGCCCGAAAAAAAGAAAATCCCCAAAGAGGAAAGGGAATATTAAGCACAAAAACACGGCGGCTCGTCTGAGCCGCCGTTTGTTGTCAAAAGCCAACTTTGTTATATCACATAATCATTTGCGTAAAGCTCCGCGCGGTTGTCCAAAATATCCTGCAAAGTAATGTTGTCAAGATAATCCGAAATCACCTTGTAAAGCCCCTTCCAAATCGGCAGGGTAATGCAGTCGTCGCTTCTGTCGCACTCAATGGGGTTGTGGTCAAGGCATGCAACGGGAGCCAGACTGCCCTCCGTAAGCCTTAAAATATCACCCACCGTGTATTTATCAGGGCTTTTCGCAAGCTTGTATCCGCCCTGATAACCGCGGTTGGCGTTTAAAATATCGGTTTTGTTAAGCACGGGAATAATTTGCTCAAGATACTTTTTTGAGATTCCCTGTCTTGCCGCGATGTCTTTAAGGGCAATATATCCGTCGTTTTTATGCTCCGCCAAATCAAGCAGCATTCTGAGCGCGTAACGGCCTTTTGTTGATATTTTCATCCAAATCCCACCAATTTAGTAAGTTATGTATAGATTATATCACAAAAATAACCGCCGCGCAAGAAAAAATTTTAAAATTCGGCAAAAACCAAGTGTGCCTGCGCGTTGTCAAGCGCAAGCTTTTCGCCGTCCGGCAAACAAATAAAGCCAAACAGCCTGCCGAAAATAACCTCGCTTTTGTCCATCACGGCATTCATCGGCTTGCCCTTAAGCGTAAACGGCTTAAAAGTCAGGTCAATTTTGCCGTCGTCATCCGAAAAGTAAAACGGTCTGCCTTCTCTTAAGGTCGTACCTTTTACGTTTATTTGCGGAAGCTTTAATATTTTACCGTCAATAAACATGCAGTTTTCATTTCCGTAGCGGTTGTCACCCACGCGGCTTGCCAAATTCAGCGATATTCTTCCGGAATTTAGCACAGTGTCGCAGCCAAGCCGCTGATAGTTGTGCTTTCTGGGCTTGTAAAAGCGCGCGCTGTCAAAATAGGCAAGAGAGGTATTTTCTTTTAAAGAATATTCAAGTCCGCCTACGCGTATAATCCCCTCCGCGGTAAATTCGGGTTCAAACCGCTTCATATAAAAATACCTGCGGTTGCGTTCAAACGGCGCCAAAATATTTAGGCTGTCGCCCTTGCGGCGGCTTAAATGAAGGTTGAAATATAAATTTTTAATAGCGCCGAAATCAATGAAGTCGCATTTCAAAATCCTGCTGTCAACGCTGTGGGTAATCTGCAATTGAATAAGCTTGTCCGTGTACAGCAGCTCGCCTTTGTGAGGCGCTTCGGGCAGGCTTATTTTTTTGAAGCTGAATTTTTTTACCACACAGTCATGAATCACACCGCCGCGTTTAAGGTCGGCAATGGCAATCTTGACCGAAAAACCCGGCGTATAATTTTCGACGCATAAATAAAGCGAAACCTCGCCGTTATTAATAAAATAGCAATCGCGTTCGCAGTGATGCTGCGACTTGCTTTTGCTTTTGTTATACGCAAACATCGGGCGGCGCGCCCATCCTGCCTGCATAACCTCGCCCGAGCTTTCAAAAACGAAGCAGGGCTGAGTAATTTCACGCTGCAAATAAACCACTCCAATAACTCCTGTCAAAAATAATATAGCAAAACTTTTATTGCTTTTCAAGAATAATAACAAAACTGTAAATAACATATTTGCATACTTTTAAAATCCGCGAATATTTTTTATAAGTATATAATACCGCTTAAGGAGTGAATATTTTGAAAAAATTTGTCTTTACGCTTATTTTTATCACATTCGCGCTGTTTTTATGCGGTTGTGAAACAGGGGAAACGAGCTGCGTCGGCGAGCTGACGTCATCTTCGTGGCAGCTCAAGCTTAAGTCGGGCGGAAAAATCGACCTTGATTTTAACGGCAAAATCGCCTGTCTGACATTATCAAACGGAAAAGACAAAACGAAAATCGAGGGAAAATACCTTGCCGATGAAACGGAATTCGTGATTTTTATGCCTCAAATAGCGCAGAATTACGGCTTTAAATACACTCCGCGCGGCAACCTGCTTGATTTAAGCTTTGAAGGTAAAACCGTAACGCTTAAAAAGCGTTAAAAAATGTTGCGTATTGCTTGCAATTGTGATATAATCAAATAGAATGTATTTTTATACCCTGAAGTACGGAGGAATTTTTTTGGTAGTGTTCGGAATAGACCCGGGCTACGCAATTGTTGGTTGGGGAGCTGTCAGCTTTCAGTCAAACGCGTACAAGGCATTGGGCTTCGGTTCTGTTGAAACGCAGGCGCATACCGATTTTAATCAGCGCCTCGAATATATTTACAACGAGCTTTACGCAATTCTTAAGCGGTGCCGTCCGGACGCTCTTGCAATTGAACGGCTGTATTTTCAGACGAATCAAAAAACCGCCATCAAGGTAGCGCAGGCAAGAGGCGTTACTCTGCTTGCGGCGCAGCAGTTAAAAATTCCTATTTTTGAGTACACGCCTTTGCAGGTAAAAACCGCAGTCACGGGCTACGGCAAAGCAAAAAAACCACAGGTTATGGAAATGACGCGCAGGCTTTTAAATTTAAGCGAAATACCCAAGCCCGACGACACCGCCGACGCCCTTGCAATAGCGATATGTCACGCTCAGGCGGCAGGCTCCGACTTAAGGCGAAAAATTTATCAAAGAGGAACGCATTATCAGTAGAAGCATTACATTCGCTTTTGCGCTGATTAAGGAGACAAAATGTTTTACTCAGTAAGAGGAAAGTTAATTCATACAACTCCGTCAACGGCTGTTGTCGAATGCGGCGGAGTGGGCTACAACTGCCAGACGACAATCAATACTTTAAAACAGCTTAAGCCGAATACCGAGGTCACGCTGTATACCTACTTAAACGTGCGCGAGGACGCGATGGAGCTTTTCGGTTTTGCTTCAACAACCGAGCTCGAGACATTTAAAACGCTTATAAGCGTCAGCGGAGTAGGCCCCAAGGCAGGTCTCGCGATACTTTCGGAGCTCAGTCCCGAACAGGTTGCAATGGCAATAGCCTCAAATGACGTTAAGTCAATAACGCGCGCTCAGGGCGTGGGTAAAAAAATCGCCCAGCGCATTATACTTGAGTTAAAGGACAAGCTCGCAAAGGCAATGAGCACTGACGGTGACATGAGCGCGGTAACGGGAGCAGCGGCGGCAGTTTCCGCCGGCAATGTTTCCAAGGCAATTGAAGCGTTGGGAGTGTTGGGTTATGCGCCCGGCGAGGTTTCACCGTTGGTTTCAAAATTCGACAGCAGCCTTCCGGTTGAACAGCTCATCGCCATGACCTTGCGTGAAATGGGACGTAAATAAGGTAATAATATGAGTAATATGCAGTTTACAGATGAATTTGATTTTGAAAACCGAATAACGGATACCTCTGAAATTCCCGAGGACGTGTCCGAGGGCGATAATCCGCTCAGGCCTAAAAATCTTGACGAATATATAGGTCAGGACAAGGCGAAGGAAAACCTGCGCGTGTTTATTGAGGCGGCAAAAATCAGGAACGAAACGCTTGACCATGTTTTGCTTTACGGTCCTCCGGGACTCGGCAAAACCACGCTTGCCGGCATTATCGCAAATGAACTCGGTGTTTCCTGCCGAATTACCTCGGGCCCCGCAATTGAAAAACCGGGAGACTTGGCGGCGCTTCTTACCAACTTAAACGAAGGAGACGTGCTTTTTATTGACGAAATACACCGGCTCAGCCGCGCGGTTGAGGAAGTGCTTTACCCGTCGATGGAGGATTTCGCAATTGATATAATCACCGGCAAAGGACAAATGGCGGCTTCGTACCACCTGCCGCTTCCGCGTTTCACCCTTGTGGGCGCAACCACCAGGGCAGGACAGCTTACCGCTCCCTTGCGCGACCGCTTCGGCGTAGTGTTAAGACTTGAGCTTTATACGCCCGAGGAGCTTGCCGGAATCGTAAAGCGCAGCGCGGGTATCCTGGGTATTGAAATAGACGAGGACGGCGCGCTTGAAATAGCCTCGCGTTCGCGCGGCACTCCGCGAATAGCAAACCGTATGCTCAAACGCGTGCGCGACTTCGCTCAGGTTATGAGCGACGGCGTAATCACCTGTGACACCGCAAGAACCGCGCTTGACAGACTTGAAATTGACGAGCTCGGGCTTGACCAAAACGACAGGCGGATGCTTGAAGCGATTATTAGGTTTTACAACGGCGGACCCGTGGGACTTGAAACCCTTGCTGCCGCCATAGGCGAGGAAGCCGTAACTATTGAGGATG
>DOUO01000040.1 GCA_003520555.1 Oscillospiraceae bacterium | reverse complement strand
CGGAAAGAGAGGGATTCGAACCCTCGAGACGCTATCAACGCCTACACGATTTCCAGTCGTGCGCCTTCGACCAGCTCAGCCATCTTTCCATATGGTAAACTGTCTACGCTCGCCCTATCGGGCAAGAAAAAAGTGGTGCGAGTGACGGGACTTGAACCCGTACGTCAAAGACACACGCCCCTCAAACGTGCCTGTCTGCCTATTCCAGCACACTCGCAAATATTAAGTTTTATTAACTCAACAAGAGTTATTATATCATCAACCTATTGGTTTGTCAATAGAAAACGGGAAAATTTTTATAAAATCAAAATTTTGTAAATAATACTTATTATTTCTGACTTTAAGGAATTTTTAAGGCTTGCCGTATACAATAAATCATGATAAAATAATAATCTAAAACTGCGAAAAGAGGGATTTTATGCAGATATTAATTGTTGAGGACGAAAAAAGACTTGCCAATGCTTTAAAACAAATTCTTTTGGAGCAAAAATACATGGCTGATGTTGTATACGACGGTCAGGAGGGGCTCGATTACGCGCTCAGCGGAATTTACGACCTCATTATTCTTGACATTATGCTTCCCTATAAGGACGGTTTTCAGGTTGCTTATGAGCTTAGGGAAAAGAAAATCAGCACTCCCATCCTTATGCTTACCGCAAAAGACACAATTCCCGATAAGGTCAGCGGTCTAAACAGCGGAGCGGACGATTATATGACAAAGCCTTTTGCTCCGGAGGAGCTTTTGGCGCGCATCAAGGCGCTTACACGCCGCAAAGGAGAGGTTATGCTTGACGAAACCGGTTTCGGTGATTTTACATTTAATTCGTCAACAAACATTCTTTCAAAGGGCGCAAAATCTGTGCATCTTAATTTTAAGGAAGCCGAAATTCTAAAGCTTTTCATATCCTCGCCCGACGCAATTCATTCAAAGGACGACATTATCGTTAAGGTTTGGGGCTATGATTCCGACGCCGGCTCAAATAACGTCGAAGCGTACATCTCCTTTTTAAGACGAAAGCTTCACTTTATTAATTCTTCTACGGAAATAAAAGCCATTAAAAAGATGGGTTACAGAATGGAGAAGGCGTAATGATTAAACGGCTCAGAAAAAATATAATCCTTGTCAACATGGCGCTTGTTGGAGTGGTTATCCTTTCGATTTTTGCCGTTGTGTGTTTCAACAGCTATCAAACCGCTTACAATAATCTCGAACACGGTATGACCGAAATGCTGCATAAAAATTTTATGAGGGGAGACGAAATGCCTCTTCAGGAAAAATTCGGCAAGCGCGATTTTAAGGGTGAAATGCCGATGCAGCTTTCCGCTTATGTAATTGTAGAGGTTGATGAAGGTGAAATAAAAAACAAGCAGTCATCAAACCTGACCATTGACGATGAAATCCTTGAAAAAAGCGTAAAATATGTTACCGCCCATGAAGAGCGGACGGGACAGCTCAACGACTACGGACTTATGTACACACGCGATGATTACGGTGAAAACACTAAAATAATATTCACCGATAACAGCAGCGTTTACAATGCCTTCTTTAATACGCTGATAATCAGCGCGCTGCTGTTTTTAGGCAGCATGATTATAATTTTCCTGATTAGCCTGTGGCTTTCCGGTATCGCGGTTAAGCCCGTAAAAAAGGCATGGGAACAGCAAAAGCAATTTGTTGCCGACGCTTCTCATGAGCTTAAAACCCCGCTGACCGTTATTTTGGCAAATAACAATATTATGATGACGCACAAAAACAACACCGTCGCGCAGGAAACCCAGTGGCTTGAAAGCACAGAGGAAGAAGCGCAGCATATGAAACAGTTGATTGACCAAATGCTTTTTTTGGCAAAGTCGGACGCGGGCAACAACAATATTCAATTCAGCGATGTTGACTTCGGTGAAATCGTTGAGGGTACGGCTCTGAACTTTGAGCCCGTGGCGTTTGAACGCGAAATACTTATAAATACCGACATCGCTCCCGGAGTTGAGATTTACGGCAATTCGCTGCAGTTAAAGCAGCTTGCGCATATATTGATTGACAATGCGGTTAAGTATTCCGCGGACAAAAACGACGTTACTATAAATCTGAAAAAAACCGGAGAGCAGGTTGTATTTTCGGTAAATAATTTCGGCAATGAAATGTCGCCCGAGGAGCTTGAACATATTTTTGACCGTTTTTACCGCGCTGAAAAATCACGCACAACCAAGGGTTACGGACTGGGGTTGTCAATTGCTCAAAACATTGTCGAAAGCATGAACGGCAAGCTTACTGTTGAAAGCAACAAAGAAAGCGGAACAACCTTTACGGCTGTGTTTAAAACTCCGCGTCAGCCAAAATAACGCCATGAGACTGAAAGTATATTTACGCGGACTGATTTTTCCGAACCGATGCCCGTTTTGCGACCGTCTGATAAAAGAGAATTTAACCGTATGCGGCAGCTGCAAGCCTAAGCTGCCCGGGTTTTCAATTGAAACCTATGCCATCGGCGCGGTGTTGTGTTCGTCACCGTTTAAATATGACGGTATGTTTGCCGCCGCTATAAAACGCTTTAAATTTAAAAAGCGAAGGAATTATACCGAAAGCCTCGGCTTTTATATTTCGTCATCGGTTTTGAAAATATTTACCGCAGGGCAGCTTGAAAGCATTGATTACATAAGCTGTGTTCCGATGTACGGAAAAGGCGGAACCAAAACTGCTAATCATGCCGAATTACTCGGTAAGGAAGTTGCAAAGCAGCTGGGCATTGAATACGCCGAAACACTCGTAAAAATTAAGCCGAATAAAAAACAGCATACTTTAAAGCAAAGCGAAAGGTTTAAAAACGTGAAGGGAGTTTTTAAGTGCAGCGACCGTGAGCTTGTAAAGGGTAAAAATATCTTGATTGTTGACGACATAATCACTACCGGCGCAACTCTCGGTGAATGTGCCGGGGCGCTTAAAAAGGCAGGCAGCGGTAAGATTTACTGTGCAGTTTTCGCTTCGGATTCAATTTGAATTATTTGCATTTTTTAACGTTATATGGTACAATGTTAATTACGCATTGTACCATTTTTACTTAACGGAGGACTGTATGAATTACGCACAAACACTTGCACGGCAATTTAATATAAAGGAAGAATACGCCCAAAATATAATTTCGCTGCTTGATGAAGGCAACACAATTCCGTTTATCGCGCGTTACCGCAAAGAAATGCACGGTTCAATGGACGATCAGCTTATTCGTGAATTCAGCGAAAAACTTGAATATCTGCGCGGACTTGACAAGCGCAGAGATGAAATAAAAAACCTTATCGACGCGCAGGAAAAGCTGACGGATGAAATTGTAAACGCGCTTGAAAACGCTCAGACCTTAAGCGAGCTTGAGGACATTTACCGTCCGTATAAGCCAAAGCGTAAAACCAGGGCTTCCGTTGCCAAGGAGCGCGGACTCGAGCCGCTTGCCGTGGCAATCATCAAGCAGGAAAAGGACTTTGATCCCACCGCTGCCGCGGAAGCTTACGTTGACGCGGAAAAGGGCGTTGAAAATGCCGGGCAGGCTATTCAGGGAGCAATGGACATTATCGCCGAGCAGGTTTCCGACAGCGCCGAGATTCGCAAAAGACTTCGCTCAATTGCCCAAAGCTTTGGCTGCATAACGTCATTGGCAGCGGACGCGGAAAAGGAGAGCGTTTACACAACTTATTACGACTTCACCGAAAGTGTTAAAAAAATAGCCGGTCATCGTGTTCTCGCGATCAACAGGGGAGAGAAGGAAGGCTTCTTAAAGGTTTCGCTTACCCTTGACGACGAAAAACCCCTTTCGGTAATTCACAAGGCGCTTGACCGCGGCACAAATCCGCTTTGTTCCGATATCCTTCGTGAAGCGGGCGACGACGCGTACAGCCGTTTAATATTCCCGTCAATTGAGCGTGAAATCCGCGCCGAGCTTACGGAAACCGCGGATGAAAACGCAATAAAGGTTTTTGCTCTTAATTTGAAGCAGCTTCTTATGCAGCCGCCTGTTAAGGGTAAAACCGTACTCGGACTCGACCCGGGTTACCGCACCGGCTGCAAGGTTGCGGTAGTTGACGGAACGGGCAAGGTACTTGATACCTCGGTAATTTACCCCACCCACGGTGAACGCAAGGCTGACGAATCAAAACAGAAGCTCTTGCAGCTCATAAAAAAGCATAACGTAGATATTATTTCAATCGGCAACGGCACGGCAAGCAAGGAAACCGAAATGTTTGCCGCCGACGCTATCAAGGAGCTTGACAGAAAGGTTTATTACATGGTTGTCAGCGAAGCCGGAGCTTCGGTTTATTCCGCTTCAAAGCTTGCCGCCGCCGAGCTTCCGGAGCTTGATTTAACGCTTAGAAGCGCTGTTTCAATCGCCAGACGTCTGCAGGATCCCCTTGCCGAGCTTGTTAAAATAGAACCCAAAGCAATCGGCGTAGGTCAGTATCAGCATGATATGCCGCAAAAACGTCTCGGTGAAGCGCTTGACGGCGTTGTTGAGGACTGCGTAAACTCGGTCGGTGCTGATTTGAATACCGCTTCACCCGCATTGCTCTCAAGGGTTTCGGGTCTGAACGCTTCGGTATGCAAAAATATTGTGGCTTACCGTGAGGAAAACGGCGAGTTTAGTTCCCGTGCGGAATTAAAAAAAGTTCCGAAGCTTGGACCCAAGGCTTTTGAACAGTGCGCGGGATTTCTGCGCGTGCCCGAAAGCCGAAATCCGCTTGATAACACAGGCGTTCATCCTGAAAGCTACAAGAGCGCAAAGGAGCTTTTAACTCTCGTAGAATATTCTGAAAAAGAAATAAAATCCGCAAAATTTCCCGACCTGCCAAACAGGGTAAAGGCAAAAGGTACAAAAACCTTAGCGGAGAAACTGGGCATAGGACTCCCGACGCTTGATGATATTGTTAAGGAGTTGTCAAAGCCCGGACGCGACCCTCGTGACGAAATGCCGGCGCCCATGCTGCGCACCGACGTTCTTGACATCAAGGATTTAAAAGAGGGCATGGAGCTTAAGGGAACGGTAAGAAACGTAATTGATTTCGGCGCTTTTGTTGATATCGGAGTTCATCAGGACGGGCTTGTGCACATCTCGCAAATTTGTGACAAATACATCAAGCATCCTTCGGAGGTGCTGAAGGTCGGCGACGTTGTAAATGTAAAAATAATCAGCGTTGACGCAAATAAAAACAGAATCTCGTTAACCATGAGATTTTAACAATTAAGTATCAAAAAACGGCACGGTGTATTTGGCACCGTGCCGTAAAACTTGTATGGAATTATTTTAATCTGATTGAGTTAATAACAGGCTGATTTGACTTTGTTACCGTTCCGTTGTTGTCGGTAACGGGAACGCTTTCGGCAATCTTGTCAACAACGTCCATGCCCTTAGTAACCTTGCCGAAGCCCGCGTACTGACCGTCAAGGTAAGTGCTGTCCTCGTGAACAATAAAGAACTGTGAGCTTGCGCTGTCGGGCATTGCCGACCTTGCCATTGAAAGCACACCTCTTGTGTGGCTGAGGTTGTTCGCGACGCCGTTCTGAGCAAATTCGCCCTTGATTTGGTCGGGAGCTCCGCCTGTGCCGTCGCCCTTGGGGTCGCCGCCCTGAATCATGAAGCCCTTGATAATTCTGTGGAAGGTAAGTCCGTCATAAAACTTTTCTTCAACAAGCTTCTTGAAGTTTTCAACAGTGATGGGAGCAAGCTCGTCATAAAGGTCGGCCTCAATTGTGCCGTAGTCCTTAACGTCAATAACAATACCTGTCTTTTTGCCTGTGTATTCGGAAGCGCTGTCAGCTGTAGCCTGAACGGTCGTAGGAGCAACGGTGCTTTCGGCTGCCTTTGTTTCCGATGTCGATGATTTTGAGTTACCGCAGCCGGCAAGCGTAAACATTGTGAACGCAAGCGCCGCAGCCATAACTAAGCTTAATAATTTTACTGATGTTTTAGTCATGAAAAAAATCCTTTCTGTTTTTTATCTTTATTATTTTATCATTATTTCAGCAATAAATCAACCGTAATATCAACTTAAATTGACACAAAAAAGACTTTGTGCTATATTTATTTTGAACGTATTTTACTATCACGGAAGTGACTTCATATATGCAAAACGAAAAAATTACATATGTGACCGCCAAACGCGGTCTGTTTAACATTAATCTCAGGGAGCTTTGGGATTACCGTGACCTTGCGCTTCTGTTTGTCAAGCGCGACCTTAAAAACGCTTATAAGCAGACGGTTCTCGGTCCTATTTGGATATTAATTAATCCATTACTCTCAACTACCGTTTTTACGGTAATATTTGACGTCATCGCCGGAATATCAACAGACGGAACTCCGCCGTTTTTGTTTTACATGTCCGGCAACATTCTCTGGAACTTTTTTTCAAACTGTCTCAGCCGCGCTTCATCAACCTTTTTAGGCAACGCCAGAATATTCGGCAAGGTGTATTTTCCACGCCTTATTATGCCGATTTCCGGCATACTCTATAATCTTGTTAATTTTCTGCTGCAAACCCTGATTTTCGTTGTTCTTGTAATTATCTACTCTGTCATGGGGGCAAACGTGCACCCGAACGCGCTTATACTGATGACTCCGTTACTGGTCATTCAGACCGCGCTTTTAGGCACGGGCATCGGACTGATTATTTCTTCAATTACAACAAAATACCGCGACTTAAATATACTTGTCAGCTTCGGTGTATCGCTTTTGATGTACATCACACCGGTTGTTTATCCGATTTCAAAGGTTCCCGAAACCTTCCGCTGGGCAATGCTGTTAAACCCCGTTGCTCCCATTGTGGAAACCTACCGTTATGCCTTTCTGGGCAGCGGCACGCTTAACTGGCTGTTTTTGGGAATCAGTCTTTTGATTACGCTTGCGGTGCTGTTTTTCGGAATACTGGTGTTTAACCAGGTGGAAAAGAATTTTATAGATACGGTGTAATATGGATAAGGATTTAGTAATTAAAACCGAAAGCCTTACAAAAGAATACAGACTTGGCGTAATTGGCTCGGGCACGCTCAGGCGTGATTTGCAAAGCTGGTACGCAAAGCGACGCGGCAGGGAAGACCCAAACAGGCGTATTGGCGCGCAGGAATATGAAAAGGGAGATACCTTCCTTGCGCTTGACGGAATTAACCTCGAAATCAGGCGCGGAGAACGCGTTGGCATAATCGGCGCAAACGGCGCGGGAAAATCAACGCTCTTAAAGCTGCTGTCGCGCATAACCTCGCCAACCTCGGGCGCAATTACCTTCCGCGGAAGAATTGCCAGCATGCTTGAGGTCGGAACAGGCTTCCATCCTGAGATGACAGGCCGAGAAAACATCTATATGAACGGCTCCATTATGGGCATGACAAAGGCAGAGATTACTCGTAAACTTGACGAGATTGTAGATTTTGCAGGTGTGGAAAAATATATCGACACTCCCGTAAAGCGCTATTCTTCAGGAATGACAGTTCGCCTCGGCTTCGCCATCGCCGCCCACTTGGAACCCGAAATCCTCGTCGTTGACGAAGTCCTTGCCGTCGGCGATG
>DOUO01000077.1:3899-4283 GCA_003520555.1 Oscillospiraceae bacterium | reverse complement strand
GTTCATAACGGATTTATGTTATGGACACTCATTTTTTCAATCTGTATTACGATTACGGAATTTCCGTACAAATTCCCTGCTTGATATAGCATAAGACAAACCATTGTATTTTGCAGCGTAATGTGTTACAATAACTTAAACGGAGGTGTTTTTTATGATGTACCCTTATCTTACCCTTGATGATGAAACCGAGATTGTTCACTCGGAAATGCTTAGTGACAATACAGTTAAGGTATATATTGAAAAACCTGATGAAAAAGACGGCTTTCACTTTGCAAGCTGTTTTCTGCCGAAATATGAGTGGCGGGAAATATTCGGATTTACTGAGGATGAAATCAAAAGGTATCAGTCAATCATTGAGAATAATGCGCATTTGATTATTGA
>DOUO01000077.1:0-3796 GCA_003520555.1 Oscillospiraceae bacterium | reverse complement strand
TCGGAATATGACAGCAGGACGCTCAATTATTTAAGTAAGGCTATCGAAGCAAATAAGGATATTGTCATTGAAAAATGGCTGTCTTTCTTCGGAGAGATTACTTTCTATTGCTGATAATAAGTCCGTTATGAACACTCGTACAAGCGGATGCCGTTCAATGTCATCCTCACAGATTTTCAACACATTTGTAATTATCTTTGCAGCAACAGCAGGTTGCTTGATTATTGCCGTGTTATGGTTTAGAATGGGTACAAGGGAGGTGTTTTTATGAACACAAAAGACATTATCTATGAGCTTCGGACAAAAAACGGCCTTTCGCAGGACGAGCTTGCCGGAAAGGTTTTTGTCACCCGACAGGCGGTGTCGCGTTGGGAAAACGGCGATACCGTCCCGAATACGGAAACGCTCAAATTGCTTTCAGGGTTGTTCAATGTTTCAATCAACACGCTGCTCGGCTCTCCGCGTCAGCTCATTTGCCAGTGCTGCGGAATGCCGCTGGAGGATTCCATCATCGGCAGGGACAGTGACGGTGCGCTTAACGAGGACTATTGCAAGTGGTGCTACGCCGACGGGCAGTACACCTACAGCGATATGGACGAGCTGATTAACGTGTGTATTCCCCACATGGTAAAGGAAGGCTTCACCGAAGAACAGGCACGCGAATATATGAACCGGAATTTGCCGCGGCTCAATTATTGGAAGCGGTACGAAGAACTCAGCGACAACGGCGAGTTTGATAGATTAAAGTATCAGTTAATCAAAGAAATCAACGACCTCCATATCGAGGGTATGCCGATGGTTGAGCGGTTGAACGCGCTTGTCGGCAGCTATGTCAATCTCGCTTATCCTCTGCCGAGCGGAACCGACGCAAAATTCCTTGACGACAATACGACTTATCTCGGCAATCAACTGGAATCGGAATTCGGTGGAGAACGTTGTTTCGGTGTTTTGGCTAATATGGATTTCATACTGATAAGCACTTATGAGGCAGACGGAAAGAATCCGGAGCTTATTTTATATAAAAAGAGATAGACCGCCGGTCAGTAGCTTTATGCTGCTGACCTTTTTCTTTTAAAAAATTATATTTCTATTGACAGGCTAAACCCACCGCCGGGTTTCTCCTACTGAATTTGTTAAGGCAATGTTATCAAAGAAAACTAATACTATTGAAAAAACCTCCGCTCAGGTTATTTCCGGAACGGAGGTTGTATTGATTATGATTTTGCGTTTTCGGTTGAGTCGGTTGTTTTGGCACTGTCGCCTTTGCCGTGTGCTTTCAACGAAGCATGTTCCTCGGCGCTTTGCACCTTCTTTTCGGCAACCGCGCCGGTGAGGGCGTTGATTTTGACGGAATAATACTTGTCGCCGGAGGTAAAGCTTACCTTGTAAACCACGGTTCCGTCATCGAGCTTCGTGACGCGTGACTTGATTTTTTCAGCCTTGTCCTCGGCGATACCCGCTTCCTTCAAGGCTGTGGCTTTTGCCTTGTCCTTGCCTATGGCGTTTTCGGGTTCGGCAACCTTTTCTTTCTTTTCGTGCCTGCCGTGAGGCTTTGAAGCTTCGTGTTCTTCCGCGCTCTGAACCTTCTTGTCGACAACCGCGCCGGTTAGTGCGTTGATTTTGACGGAATAATACGTATCGCCGGAGGTAATGCCAACCTTGTAAACCACAGTGCCGTCCTCAAGCTTCTTCACGCGTGCTTTTATTTTTTCAGCCTTGTCCTCGGAAACACCGGCTTCCTTCAGGGCGGCGGCTTTTGCTTTGTCTTTGCCGATGGCGTTTTCGGGCTCAGCAACCTTTTCTTTCTTGTTCTGTCCGCATTTTTTGTTATTGTCGGTTGACGATTCAACAGCCGTCTGACTGCTGCTTGTTGTCGCCGCGGAAACAGATAATGCAAAAACAGAGACGGATAATATTGCCGCGAGAGATGCGGCGATAATAAATTTATGTTTCAATTCTATCTTCCTTTCAAATGTATCAGATAAATTTTCGTTTGGATTTAATACGAATCAAATCCGGTTTGCGTTTTATTTACCCGGTTTAATTTGAAGCCGAAGGTCAACCATTGGAATCACCCCCTTTCGCTATATTTGAAAACCATCTTATATTTTTGTCCTTCCATCCGTCATGTTAATACGCGGTTTGTAACGTATTCAATTTTTGAATGTGCAGCTAAGTCAAAGGCGGCAAATATTCTTCTGCCTGCTTTTATTACAGATAAAATACAACAGGCGACTTAAACAATCCTGAAAAAACAAATCATTTTTGAAAAGTTTTTTGCCTGTTTTAAGGTACTATGTTTTGGGAACGTTTGTCATTTGAGTAATAATACACTTTCACTCACTTGAATCACTCCTTAAAATTTTGCGCAAACACAAAGGCGCGCCTCCGTTCGGAGAACGCGCCTTTGCGTTGTCATATGTTAACCTATCGAGAGATAGCTGTTTCGGTTCGCGTATTTTTGCACGGCGTTAAATCAATCTTCATAAAAAAGGCTGTTACTCTACAGTAACCGATTTTGCCAAATTCCTCGGTTTATCAACATCGTTGCCCTTATTGACCGAGGTGTAGTAGGCAAGAAGCTGCATCGGAACCGTCGCAAGCATCGGCATCAGCATTTCGTTAAGCCGGGGGATTCTGATTAAATAATCCGCCGCGTCGCGGTCGATGTCCGCTTGCTCGTCGCAAATTACAATTGTCATCGCGCCGCGCGCCTTAACCTCCTTAATATTTGAAACCGTCTTTTCGAGCAAGGAGTTTTGCGTCGCTACGGCAATTACGGGCATTCCGTTTTCAACAAGCGAGATTGTGCCGTGCTTTAACTCGCCTGCCGCGTAGCTTTCGGAATGAATATACGAAATCTCCTTGAGCTTCAGCGAGCCTTCCATCGACAGCGCGTAGTCAAGGCCTCTGCCGATATACAGCAGGCTGTCCGCGGTAATCAGCTTTGTGGAAACGTACTGGCAGATGTCAAGCACCTTGCCGATTGTTTCCTCAATCTTCGCCGGCATTGACGCAAGCTCGGAAGTAAGCCGGCGGCATTTTTCCTCGCTTATTTTGCCCTTGGCAAACGCCATTTCAAACGCCAGCAAATACATCACCGAAAGCTGAACCATATACGCCTTGGTCGAAGCCACGGCAATCTCGGGACCCGCGTGGGTGTATATAACCATATCAGCCTCACGCGCGATTGAGCTGCCCTTTACATTAACAATGGCAAGCGATTTTGCGCCCGTGCCCTTAACGAGGTTCAGCACTGCTTTTGAATCGGCGGTCTCGCCCGACTGACTGATGATTATAACCAAATCCTTTTCGCCTATAAGCGGGTCGCGGTACCTGAACTCGGACGCGATGTCCACCGTGACCGACACGCGCGCGGTTTTCTCAATCACGTACTTGCCTACCATTCCGGCGTGCATAGCCGTACCGCAGGCAACAATAAATATATTGTTAAAGCTTCTGAGAGTTTCGGGCGTAATACCGCACTCCTCAAGATTCGGCAAACCGTTTTCAATCCTCGGGGTAATTGTGGTTTTTACCGCGGTGGGCTGCTCGTTAATCTCCTTAATCATAAAGTGCGGATAGCCGCATTTTTCGGCGCTGTCCTCGTCCCAGTCGGCGGTGTGCAGCTCCTTGTCTATCATTCTGCCGTGCAGACTGCAAAAGTGAACCGAGCCGTTTTTGAGCACCGCAATTTCGCCGTACTCCAAAAGGTAATAATCCTTTGTATACTTAATAATCGCCGGAACGTCCGAGGCTACAAACACTTCGCCCGTGCCCTGTCCGACAATCAGCG
>DOUO01000059.1 GCA_003520555.1 Oscillospiraceae bacterium | reverse complement strand
ATATTGTTATTCCGCGTTCGCGCTCAAGCTCAAAATTATCAAGAAAGGAGTCGCGGTGATCAAC
The DNA here is from genome assembly GCA_003520555.1 of Oscillospiraceae bacterium. Taxonomy (GTDB): domain Bacteria; phylum Bacillota; class Clostridia; order Oscillospirales; family Acutalibacteraceae; genus Ruminococcoides. The sequence goes on along the minus strand of DOUO01000059.1, from coordinate 3,539 downwards.
CCTGCCAAGCTTGCCGAGGTTTCCCGAACAGTACATGAGCGCTTCCGAGAGCGTTGTTTTTCCGGAGTCAACATGCGCCAAAATGCCTGCGGATATCTTTTTCATCTTCCCTACCCCTTGTTTAACAAATAGCTTTAAGCCGGCTTAATACGCGCTGTTTGTAATCGGGCGCTTCGTCAAACACGGCATGGCGGTATTCATTTCCGTACATATACAGCTCACAGCCGATTTTTTCGGCAATCTCACGCGAAGCCTGACCTGTGAGCACAGGGTCGTCCTCAACGCCTACCACAAACACGGGACAACTTATACGCGTAAGCTCATCATAAATATCAAAGCTTTTGACAGCGTTTGACTGTATTATAAAGCGGTCAAAATCGTCTCGGGTAACGCCGGCAAACATTATGCCCGACGCTTCGCAAAGCTTTTCCGCGATTTCGTCAGTAAAAAGCCTGTACATCATTTTTTCCGCAAGAACGGTTATGTCGCCTTCCCTTGCGGCGTTTATCCATTCTTTAGCAACCGCTTCAAAGGTTGGGTTCGGACGTGAAAGCGTTGAGGCCAAAACCAGCGAGTGAACAAGCTCCGGGTGATAAACTCCGAGCGTCTGCGCTATCATACCGCCCATTGACACGCCGAAGATATCGGCGTTTTTAATGCCGAGCGTCCGCATAGCGCGGGCGGTATCATCCGCGATTTGGCGAATGGTACAGTTCTGCGGTAAATCGTCCTTTCTGTCAAAAACATAAACCGTGAAATCTTCCTTAAAACAGGAATATCCGGACTCGACCATCCTTGCCGACGCGCGGATTTTCTGAACGCCTAAGCCCGGAAGTATAACCAGCGTGCGGCTGCCGCTGCCAAAGGAAAAGTACTCCATTTTTTTATTATCAATATTAACATAAGATTGAATCATAATAATCACCAAAGTTTATTATAGCAAAATACACGGATTTTTACAATAGAAAGCCGAGCAAATTAAACTGAGATTATACATTGACACACCGACCGAATAGATGTATAATTTATTAGGAATTATTTGCAGCTTACACATCGAAGCTGTATTATTCGATATATCTATTTAGGAGGAACACACATGCCATTTTTAAACGACCTTATCAAGAGTGTAATCAGTGAGGGCGCTGCCGAAAAGCTTTCAAACGCCGCCGAAATCAGCGACCTTACAAAAGTGATTTCAGATGAGGAAACTTCAATTGAACAGGACTATTATGAAATAGGCAAGCTTTATTACGAGCAAAACTCAGACAAAACAGACGGAGAGCTTGGAGAGCTTGTTTCAAAGGTTAACGCTTCAAACAAGAAGATAAAGGAAAGCAAGCTTAAAATCGGTACCCTTATGGGCTACACCTTCTGCGAATGCTGCGGCGAACAGGTTGACGAGGACGACCTTTACTGCAACAACTGCGGCGCAAAAATGCCCGTTAAGATTATGCCCGGAATGGAGCTTTGTCCCCACTGCCACAAGGCTGTAAGAGCCGGTATTCGCTTCTGCACAAACTGCGGCAAGCCGATGCAGGAGGAAGAAAAGCCCAAGGTTAAGGAGTGTCCCAGCTGCGGCTTTACCACTGAAGATTTAGATATGGTTTTCTGCGAGAAATGCAACAGAAGACTTGTTATGGAGGGCGGAGACACCGAAGAGGAGCAAAAGGCTGAGGAGATAGTTCCGATTCACAAGGTTTGCCCCGCGTGCGGTTTTAAGATTTTTGACACCGAAACAATGTTCTGCGAAAAGTGCAACAGAAGACTTGTTGAGGACGAAAACGCCGAATAATCAAAGCTTTACACAATCGCGATTTTACAAACAATTAAGGGTTCGGAAATTCCGAACCCTTTTGTTTTGCGTATTATTCTGATTTAAACGAAGCTGCTATTTTTTGAATTTCAGTCACATCTCTTATGTCAATTATTCCGTCACGGTTTACGTCCGCGGCGGCATTCTGTATATCGGTCAGGTCAGTGAGCATAGCCAGCGCCTTTTGCAAGAGCGTAGCGTCCTTAATGTCGATTATGCTGTCGCCGTCACAGTCTGCTGTGCGGAACGGCAGGGTATCTATCCGGTAAAACTCCGACAGCCACTTGTCGCGCTGCGCAACCCACGACTTGAAATATTCAAGATTTTCTTCATAAGTCGGCAACGGATACATCATTACGTTTATCAGATATCGGATTTTCCAGCCCGCTTCGTTGTAATTGCGGTCAAAAACCGGCTTATAGTCCCTTGCGAGCGAATCAATCAAGCCGCCGTCTTTGTAAATATTGCGTATATATTTTGAATGGCGCTCATACTCAAGGCAGATAAGATTCTTGAACCAATCATAAGAATACAGCTTTTTATAAAACAGCTTGTCGTAAATATATTCACCCTCAGGCTTAATCGCCTCGGCGGAATTTGCGGAAAAGTCCTTGTTTACATTGCCCATCGTAAGGTCAAAATCCCACGGAGGACCGGCGCAAAGCTTTGAATTCTTGCTGTAAAAAAATACCGAGCTGAAATTAAAGTCGTTCATCTTTACAAATTCGTTTATCACAAAGAACTTAACGAATGAATCAACGTCGATGTTTGCCCTGATTTCTTCCTCATTACCTGAATTTATTATGTCTGTATAGCGGTTCATTTCGGAAGTGATGTAGTTCACCTGCTCGTTGTCAGGCTCGTCCGGCTCGCTTACAGCAAAGCGCAGACCGTCCTTGGTAGTAATATACGTCGTGTCTTCGTCAACTCTGGAACGCTCTAATTCAAGTAAAAAGTCCTTATTTCCATCAATGTCAATATCGACTCTGTCCTTGCCTTCCTGAACAGGCTCCATAAGTGTATAACAGCCGCGGAACTTGCCGTCCAGCCACAACTCAACTATCTTTTGGTTCGAGGTGTAGGCGATACCAAGCTCCTGAGCAAAATCAAAAGCTACGTAATTTCTGAGAAGAGTCGGGTCGAACGCGTTTGCAAGCAGAACCCACTTTTTACCCTTGCCCATGCCGAACAAGTCTTTTTTCTTTTCAAACTTAAAGGTAAAAGCCTTTTTCGGAGTCATCGCTGTACTGTTTCCCCTGACCTTAACAATAATCGGCTCTGCGTTACCGTCGTCGATTGAGAAGGTCGCGTTTGTATACCCATCCGCTTTTTCAAGCGATGTACCGTTACCGTTTTCGGTGTTGATATGTAGCTGCGGAACGTAAGAAGCGTCATAGCCTGAACCAACCTCCTCAGCGGATTTTGCCGAAGCAACAGGTACAATGGATAAAAACAGTGTTAAACAAAGAAATAATGCCGTTATTTTTTTCATAACATCACCTGTATAAATATAATTTCCGTTTTATCGGTTGGCTTTATTATATATCAAGACAGCCGTTTTGTCACTACAAAATCACAAATTATTTTTATTTCTTTTGGTAAAAAGATTCAGTAACCGCAACTTAAAACAAAAAGAGTAACTCAGCAAGCAATCGTCTTTAATAAAAATCAATTTGATGAGAAAATATTTGCAAAGCCAAATTTTACCTGCCTGCGGCAGGCACGG
>DOUO01000003.1 GCA_003520555.1 Oscillospiraceae bacterium | reverse complement strand
CGGAAAGCCTCGCCCGCCTTTTCCTCCCAGCGCGCGTTAACCCAGCGCTGTGGTTCTTCGCTTTTGCTTAGGTCGCGCGGAACGTTTGTACAGCTGCGCTTGTGAATTGAAACTCCGTAACCGCGTGTGATGTAACCGATTATTTCATCGCCCGGAAGCGGATTGCAGCAATTTGAAAACTTTACAAGCACATCGTCGTTGCCCTCGATAATTACTCCCGAGCTTGCCTTTGAACGCTTTACGGGAGCCTGCGGAACAGTGATTGTTTCAATGTCGCGCGCGTATTCCTTTTGATACTCGTCCTTCAGGCGGGGCATGATTTTCCAAAGCTGGATTCCGCCGTAGCCGATTGCCGCGTAAAAATCGTCAAGCGTGTTGTACTGCTTTTTAACGTTGAGATTTTTGAAAAACTCGGGATATTCCTCTTCGGTAAGATTAATGCCGTTGCGCTTGAATTCGTGTTCAAGCATTTGCTTGCCCTCAACAATATTTTCGTCGCGGCGTTCGTGCTTGAACCACTGGCGGATTTTTGACTTTGCCGAAGCGGTTTTGCATATTTCAATCCATGAACGGTTCGGATGTTCGCTTTTTTGGGTGATGATTTCACATATGTCGCCCGTGCGGAGCTTGTAATCTATCGGCACGATTTTTCCGTTGATTTTCGCGCCGACCATGCGGTGTCCTACCTGAGTGTGGATAAGATACGCCAAATCAATGGGCGTTGAGCCGCGCGGAAGATTCATTACGTCGCCCTTGGGGGTAAATACGTAAACGTCGTTTTCACCGAAGTCGTTGCGGATATTGCGCGCGATGTCGGTTGCGTCCTCGGCCTCAAGCTGGTCGAGAATCATGCTCTTAACATTTTCGATATTCTTCCTGAGTCTGTCGCCGCCCGCGGAGCTGTCGGTCATGCCGAGCTTATATTTCCAGTGAGCCGCGATTCCGTACTCGGCGGTGTAGTGCATTTCCCATGTGCGGATTTGCACTTCAAAGGGAATTGCGTTTTTGTCAAGCACGGTGGTATGCAGGCTTTGGTACATATTGGGCTTGGGCATTGAGATGTAGTCCTTAAAGCGGTTGGGAATCGGCTTGAACACATCGTGAACCACGCCGAGAACGTTGTAACAGTCGGGAACCGTGTCAACGATTACCCTTACGGCGAACACGTCAAAAATCTGGTCAATCGTCTGGTTTCGCATTATGGTTTTACGGTAAATGCTGTTGATGCTCTTTACCCTGCCGCTGATAAAGACGTTTTTGATAACGTCCCTGGTTTTTTCAAGAATCTGCTGCTTGATTGACTCGATAAAGCGTTCCCTGCCCTCTTCCGTCATCAAAAGGGTGTCCTCAATTTCCTTGTAGCCTATAGGGTCAAGGTACTGCAGCGAACGGTCCTCGAGCTCCTCCTTGACGGTTTTGATACCGAGACGGTGGGCTATCGGGGCAAAGACCTGCATATTTTCAAGGGATTTGTCGCGGCGCTTTTGCTCGGGCATGCAGTCCATTGTGCGCATGTTATGCAGCCTGTCGGCAAGCTTGATGATAATAACCCTGATGTCGTCCGCCATGGCGATAAGCATTTTGCGTATGTTTTCCGCCTGCTGCTCCTCACGCGAGGAATACGGGATTTTTGAAATTTTGGTAACGCCGTCAATCAGCTTCGCGACGTCCACGCCGAAGCGTTTGCTGACTTCCTCAAGCGTGACGGCGGTATCCTCTACCACGTCATGAAGCAGCGCGCCGCAGATTGTGTCGGTATCCATTCCGAGCTCAGCCACAATACACGCGACGGAAGTCGGGTGCAGAATATACGGAATTCCCGAAACCCTGCGCTGGTCGCCGTGACTGTTTTCGGCGAATTCATAGGCTGATTTAATTTTTTCCATGTCATATTGATTTTCCGAGCGTTCAAGCAGATTTTCAAGCTCGGAAAAATCCTGATAGTGAGCTACGTTTGAGAATTTGCCCATTAAAGCTCCCCCTTGATTTTTCTGATTATCGCCGCGCTTTCAAGGTCTACCTTACCCGAAACGCTGTTGAGCGTGATGTCGCACTGTTTAATTCCCTCAGTCATTTCAATCAGACCAAGCTGTTTCATCGCCTCAAGAATAACCCTGATTTTACCGTAAGAAATGTTTTCCGTTTCATTAAGCAGGGCTTCGGTTTTTTTGTGCCAACCGCCGTTTGAGCGAAGGAAACGGTAAACCGCGGCAAAATCCGCGCGGTCGGGCAAAATTTCCGAAAGCTTTTGTCTGTCGGGAATAACGCCGGTGTTCAAATCCTCAAACACTCTGCCGCTTTCAATCACCGCGCGCGTATCCTCGCGCGAATCCTTCACGTCCGCTGTTTTTACGGACGGATAGCGTTTTCCGTTGTAATTGTTGATTTCAAGGTTTACCGCCAAGTCAATAACGTCGCCCCTTTTAAAGCCGAACTCACGTGAAGATGTGTTGTACAGCATCGCGGTGACGTCAACGCCGTCGCGCGTTAAAAGGAGTTTGAGGTGTTTGTCATCTTTTAAGGGCGTAATGTCCCTGATTTTCATATTATAAAGCCCGAACACAGGCGTCGGATTACCGGCGCCGTAGGGCTGCAGGAGCGAAAGGTCGTCAAGTATGTCCAAGGAAATAAACTCGGGCTTTAGCTTGCAGTCAATGTTGAGCGTGTCAAAAGGCATTTCGCCGAATTTTACGGCGAATTCGTTTATCTTTTCGCGGAAGGCTGCGATATTTTTGCTTTCAAGCGAAAGCCCTGCCGCCATGGGATGGCCGCCGTGGTGCTGAAGCAAATCGGCGCAGTAAGCGACCGCGGTGTGAAGCGGAAAGCCCTCGACGCTTCTGCCGGACGCCTTGGCGTTTTTTCCGTCGTCGGCAATAACAATAACAGGCTTGCCGTAGATTTCCTTTATGCGCGAGGCTACAATGCCGACTACGCCCGGCCGCCAGCCCAAGCCGTCGATTACAATAACGCGCCGCTGAACAAGAAGCGGATTATTCTTTATTTTTTTGTCAATTTCTTCAAGTATATCACTTTCGATTTTCTTTCTTTCATAGTTGTCGGAATCAAGCTTTCCGGCTATCTGCTCCGCTTCGTCCGGGTCGTCTGTCAAAAGCAGTCTGACGGAATTTTCCGAACGCCCGAGCCTGCCAACGGCGTTGATTCTGGGAACAAGCTGAAAAGAAACGTTGCCGACGGTGATTGGTTTGTCGTCAAGTCCCGAAGCGGAAATAAGAGCCGCGATGCCGGGGCGGTCGGTGTCGGAAAGGCTTTGAAGTCCGCGCTTTACAAACACGCGGTTTTCACCCTTTAACTCCACAATGTCGCCGATTGTGCCGAGGCATACAATGTCGGCGTAATTTTCAAGAAGCACGTCCGCGTCGCCCTCAAGAGCCATCATAAGCTTAAACGCCACGCCGACGCCCGAAAGGTGCTTGAAGCGGCTCGGGCAGTCCTTTTGATGCAAATCAACCACAGCCGCGGCGTTCGGCAGGGTTTCCTGGGGCGTGTGGTGGTCTGTAACCACGGTGTCTATTCCGAGAGAGTTCGCGTAGTCAATTTCACTGACGGCGGCAATTCCGTTGTCAACCGTAACTATAAGCTCAACGCCCTTGCTTTTCAGCGTATCTACGGCCTTGCGGTTCATGCCGTAGCCTTCGGCTTCACGGGACGGAATGTAAAAAATAACATTGGCTCCTATTGTTTCAAGATATGAGTAAAGCAGTGCCGTCGAGGTTACGCCGTCGGCGTCGTAGTCGCCGTAAACGCAAATTAACTCGCCGTTTTCAACGGCGCGGCTTACCCTTTCCGCCGCCTTTTTCATATCCTTTATTTCAAAGGGAGAGGCGATTTCCGTTTCGTTATATAAAAAATCCTCGATTTCCTCACGGGTGTTTATGTTTCTGATTTGAAGCATAGTCGCAAGTATCGGAGATATGCCGTATTCATTTTGAATTCTGTTTATTTCCGCCTTGTTAAGCGGCTTGACTGTCCACTGCTTCAAAATACAGCTTCCTTTCGTTTATTATCAATGCCCGGAAAGCATATCCTCGGCATGGCTGAGCGCGGCCTGCGTAATGTTTACGCCGCCGATGATACGCGCAAGCTCCCTTACGCGTCCTTCGCGCGAAAGCTTTGTTACCTGAGTAAATGTTCTTCCGTTTTCAAACTGCTTTTCAATAAGCAGATGCGTGTTCGCAAGCGCGGCGATTTGCGCCTGGTGGGTTACGCAGAGCACCTGACAGGAGGAGGAAACCTCCCTGAGCTTTAAGCCGACCTTTTCGGCGGCTGAGCCGGATATGCCCGTGTCAATCTCGTCAAAAATCAGCGTGTCAACCTTATCCGATGAGGCAAGCACGGTTTTTATCGCAAGCATCATTCGTGAAAGCTCGCCGCCGGAAGCGATTTTTGCGACGGGACGGGGCGTTTCGCCGGGATTTGCCGAGATTAAAAGCTCAACCTTGTCAACGCCCTTCGCGCCGAGCTCACATACTTCAAAGGACGGCACAAGCGTGACGTTAGGCATGTTCAAAAAGCTCATTTCATCGCGCACCCTCGCGGCGAAGTTTTCGGCGGTTTTCCTGCGGCGCGCGCTCAGCCGTTGAGCCGCGTCAAGCGCGTCCTTTTTTGCCTTGGCGCAGGCTTTGTCAAGCTCGTCGCGGTTTTTATCATAATTTATAAGCTCCTCAAGACGAGTCTGCATTTTTTCCGCCAATGACGGCAATTCATCGCAGGAGCAGTTGTATTTTCTTGTAAGGCGGTTTAACAGGTCAAGCCTTTCCTCGATTTCGCCGAGGCGCCGGGGGTCGCTTTCCAGATTGTCGATTGCGTCGTTAACGCCTTCGGCAAGCTCGCGGAGATTGTAGTAAATGTCGGTAAGACCTTCGGCAAGCTCAGAGTATTCGCCGTTGTATTCGGAAGCCGACCGCACGGCGTTTGAAGCTACGTCCAAAGCTTCGATTCCGCCGTTTGAGTCTTGACCTTCAAGCATAATTTTCGCCTTGTTTAAAAGCGAAAAGATTTTTTCAAAATTCATAAGCGCGGAGCGTTCGGCTTCAAGCTCCTCTTCCTCACCGGGCTGAACGTCCGCGTCAAAAAGCTCGCGGGTTTGGAACGAAAGCAAATCTATTTCTCTTAAGCGTTCCGATTCATCTGTATTAACTTGATTTAATTTCTTTTGAAGAATTTTATATTCGTTATATTTTTCTTTATAAGAATTAAGAAGCTCGTCACAACCGCCGTAGCTGTCTATGTAATCTATGTGTGTTTCGGGAGAAAACAGCTCGTAGCTTTCATGCTGGCCGTGAATATTAATAAGGCTTTGCGAAACAGCCCTGAGCATTGAAACGTTTGCCGGTCTGCCGTTGATTTTGCAAACACTTTTACCGTTTATGTTAAGGGTTCGCTGCAATATGAGGGTATCGTCCCCGGCTTCAAACCCGAGCTCCTCAAGCTTTGAGGCGGCGGCGCTTCCTATGTTGTCAAACTGAGCGCTTACAAACGCGGTTTTTTCACCGGTGCGGATTATTTCGCGCGAGGTGCGCTGTCCCATAATTGCGTTTATGGCGTCGATAATAATGCTTTTGCCCGCGCCGGTTTCGCCCGTGAGGACGTTTAAGCCTTCATCGAAGTCAATCGAGGTTTTTTCAATTACCGCTATGTTTTCTATATACAAGGTTTGGAGCATATTTTCATTCCTTTAACGGTTACTTAAGTACTGCCTTAGGGCGTCGCACAAATTTTGCGCGGCTTCGGAGGAACGGCAGGCGATGAAGATGGTGTCGTCGCCGGCGATTGTTCCCACAACAACGGTGTTATCCATTGAGTCAAGCGCGGCGCAAACCGCGTTTGCCATGCCGCTGAGCGTTTTTATAACCACAATATTCTGAGCGCTGTCAAGGCTTACCGCGCTGCCCGAAAACAGCGAGCCGAAGTTTGAGCGCATATCGGACGAGCTTGAAACAGAAGCGTAACGGTATTTTCCGTCGCTGCCGAGGGTTTTTACAAGGCGAAGCTCCTTTATATCGCGCGAGATTGTTGCCTGAGTTGCCTTATAACCGGATTCCCTCAGCTTTTTAAGCAGCTCGTCCTGGGTTTCAATGGGATACTCGGAGATAATGTCAAGTATTTTTTCATGTCGTCCGCTTTTCATGACAACTCCCTTTCTCTTAGCTTTTCGTTTAGCTTGGTGTAAAAATTATATGATTTAACAGACAAAAGCTTTAGCTTAAGCGAGCTTTTGCGTACAATTACCTTGTCTTGTTCAAGAATGTTTATATTTTTCTCGCCGTCAATTGTAAGCAGACAGCTGCATTCGGGCGGTATTTTTACCGTGACGGCAAGCTCGGCGCTGCCCTCAAACAGCACAGACCGCGAAAACAGCGAATGAGGACACACGGGAGTCATAAGTATACATTCCATTTGCGGCGAAAGAATGGGGCCGCCGGCGGAAAGCGAATAAGCCGTTGAGCCCGTGGGCGTTGAAAAAAGCAGTCCGTCGGCACGGTAGGTGGATATTTCGGCGCCGTCAAGCCACAGGTGCAGGTCTACAATTTTTGACAGCTGACCGTGCGCTACAACAGCGTCGTTTACCGCAAGGTAGCGCGCGCTGCCGTCGTGCTTTTTCACTTCAACGTCAAGCAGCGTGCGGTTTTCAACCGTGTAGTCTCCGCTGAGAAGCTTTTTGAGGCTTTCGATTTCATTTATCTCAACGTTAGCGGCAAAGCCGAGTCTGCCGACGTTTACGCCGATTAGCGGAGTGTTGCTTTTTGCGGCGTATTTAGCGGCGTGAATGATTGTGCCGTCGCCGCCCACCGTAATTGCCGCGTCGCTTTGCTCAAAAAGCTCTTCAACGCTTTCGCATACGGTTACGCCGTCGTTTTTATAAATATTCTTACATTCGGGCGGCATCAGTATTTCCGCGCCGTCCTTCAGCAGACAAATAATGCTGCGCGCGCATGAAATTGCTTTATCTTTTGTGAGGTTGACAATTACTGCTATTTTCATTTAGACTCCTGTTTATCGAGCGAATTATGCGACAGTTCAACAAGCCGCGCGGGGGTCATGTCCGTGTATGATTTTGGTTCGTCTGATTTTTGAAGATGGATTAAATATTCAATGTTGCCTTCGGGACCTTTTATCGGTGAAAAATCAAGATTGAGAATATCAAAGCCGTTTTCCAGGCAGAATTCGCAGATTGCGCTTACAACCTCACAGTGCACCTTCGGGTCGCGGACAACGCCTTTTTTTCCAACCTTTTCGCGTCCTGCCTCAAACTGCGGCTTAATTAGGCACACAGCCTGCGCGTTATCCGCAATCAGTCCGCGCGCCACGGGCAAAATAAGCTTAAGGGATATAAACGATACGTCAACCGAAAAGAAGTCGATTTCGTCGGGCACCTGTTCGCGCGTAACCTTGCGCATATTGGTGCGTTCGAGGTTTACAACGCGTTCGTCGCACCTGAGCTTCCACGCAAGCTGACCGTAGCCTACGTCGATTGAATACACCTTTTTGGCGCCGTTTTGAAGCATGCAGTCGGTGAAGCCTCCTGTTGAAGCGCCGATATCCATTGTAATTTTATCCTTCAGGTCAAGGTCAAAGCTGTTTATTGCCTTTTCAAGCTTAAGTCCGCCGCGGCTGACATACCGAAGCGCCTTTCCCCTGACCTCAAGCTTTACGTTTTCGTCGTAAGAGGTGCCGCACTTGTCCGCCTTTTGGTTGTCGGCGTAAACCAAGCCCGACATAATTAAAGCCTTTGCCTTTTCACGGCTTTCGGCAAAACCCTTTTCGTACACAAGTACGTCAAGTCTTTTTTTCATATCCTATATCCTTTTTTATGACCTTAGCGATTCCTTTGGCGTCAAGCTTGAGCATTTCAAGCGCCTGGTTAACCGACATTTGTTTTACAAACCTGTCGTTTATGGCTTTGATATGGTAGCTTCCGTCAAAGCTTGTAAGCGCAAGAAGGTCGCTGAAATTTTTGGCAATACCGCCGTTTTTGATTCCTTCCTCAAAGAACCAAACCTTCCTGTAGCGCGAGGCAAAGTTGACGGTTTGGGTGTTGATGGGTTTTATGCGGCAAAGCTTTAATATACAAACCTCTATGCCCTGTTCGCTCAGTATTTCTTTTGCGCGGCAAGCGTAAGAGAAGGTTCTGCCGTAGGTTACTATCAGGTAATCAACATTCGGATTGCCGAAGGTATTGTAGTCAATGCTTTCCGTGCCGAAGCCTTCGGGACGGTAAAGCTCGCCTCCGCGCGGATAGCGCACCGCCGCAAGTCCGCGGCAGTTGTATATGCTGTCCTTCAGGCAAAGGCGCAGTCCTTCAAAATACGCCGGAGAATAAATTACGGTATTCGGAATTGAGTTAAGCATTGAAACGTCAAATACACCCTGATGGGTTTCGCCGTCGTTGCCTACAATTCCGGCGCGGTCAATGCCGAGCACAATATGATTATTACCCAGTGAGGCGTCGTGAATAAGCTGGTCGTACGCCCTCTGCAAAAACGTTGAATACACCGCGAACACCGGACGGTAGCCGCGTGAAGCGAGGCCGCAGCCGAAGGTTACGGCGTGTTCCTCGGCAATGCCGACGTCAAAAAAGTTACGCCTGTGTTGTTTAGCGAACCCTGCAAGACCGGTGCCGCTTGTCATCGCGGCGGTGATAGCGCAGATTTTGTCGTCGGTATCCGCAAGCTCGCACAGCGTTTTGCCGAATTCGGCGGAAAAGCCGGTGTGACTTGACAAGGGCTCGCCCGAATCTATATCAAATTTTCCTATGCCGTGGAATTCGCCGGGGTTGTTTTCGGCAGGCTTGTAGCCCTTGCCCTTTTTGGTAACAACGTGCAAAAGCACGGGGCGGGGCTCCTTTTTCGCAAACTTAAAGGCGTTTTCAAGCTCCCCGATGTTATGTCCGTCAATCGGTCCCAGGTAAGTAAAGCCGAAGCAGTCAAACAGAGTGTTTTTGTACACAAGGTTTTTCATCTTTGACTTACTTTTGCGGAGAACCGCCTTTATCGCGCGTCCGGCAACCGGGGTTTTTGAAAGCACGCGCGTGGTTATGTTTTTAACTCTGATATACCACGGCTGAATTCTTACGGTAGTAAGATAACGCGGGAGAGCCCCCACGTTTTTTGAAATTGACATCTTGTTGTCGTTGAGCACAACAATGAAATTTTTATTATACTGTCCGGCGTTGTTTACAGCCTCAAACGCAAGTCCGCCTGTAAGCGAGCCGTCGCCTATTACGGCTATGGTGTGGCTGTTGTCGCCGCTGAGCTGCTTTGCGTTGGCAATGCCGAACGCCGCCGAAATTGAGGTGCTGCTGTGGCCGGTGTTGAAGTCATCATACACGCTTTCCTCGCGTTTCGGAAAGCCCGAAATACCGTCCTTTTGGCGCAGCGTGTGAAAATTCGGATATCTTCCGGTCAAAAGCTTGTGCGTGTAGCTTTGATGGCCTACGTCCCAGACAATGCTGTCCCGGGGCAAATCAAAGCTGCGGTGAAGCGCGACCGTCAGCTCAACCACGCCGAGATTAGGCGAAAGGTGGCCGCCGTTGACGGAAACAACCTCAATCAGCTTTTCACGAATTTCATTGCACAGCTCAGGTATTTTATCCTCGTCAAGCTTCTTTACGTCGTCGGGCGACTGTATTGAAGCCAGGAGTTTATATTCACTCATAAATTACCATTTCCCGTGTTAATTATTTTGTCCTGTGAGCCAAATCAAGCGCAAACCGCTTAAGCTCCTCCGCGTCCTCCTCAAACACACTCAGGGAAGCAATTGCGGAATCCGTAAGCTCGATTACAAGCTCGCGGCATTTTTCAACGCCGAGGTGCGAAACATAGGTAGACTTCATATTGTCCCAGTCGCTGCCGGCAGGCTTTCCGAGCTGTTCGTCGGTTGACGTGCAGTCAAGAATATCGTCCTGAATTTGAAAAGCAATTCCGATACATTCGCCGTAGCGCGCGGCGGCAAGTCTTTTTGCCTTTTCCGCGCCGGCGCTTATGCAGCCGAGCTCGCACGCCGCCTTGATTAAGCAGGCGGTTTTTTTATAGTCCATTTCACGGATAAGCTCAAGCGGCACTTCCCTGTCCTCACTGATTAAATCAATCACCTGACCGCCGACCATTCCGTTCGCGCCGGCGTATTTCGCAAGGGTGTTGACAGCCCTGCGGCACGCCGTGTCGCCGGCAAAGATTACCGCTTTGTCGCTTGTAAGGGCTTCAAACGCCATTGTAAGCAGGGCGTCGCCCGCAAGCAGAGCAATATCCTCGCCGTAAACCTTATGGTTTGAGGGCTTGCCGCGGCGCAAATCGTCGTCATCCATACACGGAAGGTCGTCGTGTATAAGCGAATAGGTGTGAATCATCTCAACGGCGGCGGCAAACGGTATCGCGGCATCGGGATTACCTCCGCAGATTTTATTAAACTCATATACAAGCCTCGGCCGAACGCGCTTTCCGCCGGCTTCAATGCTGTAGTTTATTGAATCTATAAGCACCTTTTCGCTGCATTCATTGCTTGGAACGAAGCTGTAAAGCTCTTGCTCAAAATATTCGGTAAAGTTATCCATAACTGTCCTCCGCTTTTTATTTTATTCGGCATGCCCGTCGGAATGATCGTATATTGCCCGCGCTTTGTTCAATTCCTCACTGATTTGGGTGATTTCGGTCTTTCCGTTTTCAAGCTCTTTGTAGCAGAACACCAAAAGCTTGGCGGCTTCGCCGTATATATCTACCGCGCGCGCAAATTCGGTGTTCGGTTTTTCAAGCTCTCTTATAATTGATTCGATCCTGCGCATTGCGGCGTCAAGCGTCATTTCGTCGTTCATGTGTTTTCCTCCGTTGTATCCGCAAGCTCAAGCAGCCTTTGCATGCGGTGGTTTGCTCCGCTGCGGCTGATTGGCGGACTTAAATTCTGCCCCAGGTCCCTGAGAGACATTTCGGGATATTCAAGTCTGAGCGCCGCGATTTCCTTTAAATCGGGCGGCAGGGCTTCAAAGCCCTTGGATTTTTTTATCTTTTCAATTGCCTTTATCTGCCTTGCGGCGGCGGCGGCAACCTTTGAAATATTTGCGACCTCGCTGTTGATGCGGCGGTTTATATTGTTGCGCACCTGCTTTACCGCCTTTGCGCCCATGATTTCCATCGCCTGAACAGGCGCGCCCATGTAGGTCAGCAAATCGCAAATCTGTTCGCTGCCTTTGAAGTAAACTATGTAGTTTCCGCCGCGCGATACGGTTTTCGGCGTGAAGTCGCTTTCGGTCACTTCCGTCAGGATTTTGCACAAATCCGAGCTGAGGTTTTTATAGGGAACGCTGAATTCGGCGTGATAGCCCTTATTCGGATTTGAAACAGAGCCGCAGCTTAAAAACACTCCGCGCACAAAGGCGGAGGCAAGTCCGTCGCCGCCGGTCACCGCGCGGTTGACGCGCAGGCTGACCTGTTTGTCGCCGTGACCGAAATCCTCGTAAATGCGCCTGCATTCATCGGGGCTTATCAGGGACAGCCTGTACAGATGGCCGTCGCCCGATTTTGTCCTGAGAACGGACTGTTTTTCAATTATCGGCATATATAGATTTTCAAGCAGCATTGCCGCGCGTTTGACGGCGTGGCGGCTTTCGGTTGTGAAAACTATGCTGTTTGCGGAAAACACCTTGCCGAACAGCAAAATTCCGTAAAGCTCCGCCTTAAGCTCATCCTTGTTAAAGGTTTGGTACGCGCACAGCTCCTTTTTTACATCTGATGAAAAAGACACGTATCCTCCTAATTTTTAGTGACGTCGCGGTGTTGCAGCACACAGCGGTAGCCGAGCTTTTGAAAGTGGTCGTCAAGCATTCCGGCAAGCGTTACGCTGCGGTGCTTGCCGCCGGTGCAGCCGACGGCGACAACAAGCTCGCTTTTGCCTTCCTTGGAGTAAAGCGGTACGGAAAAATCAAGGAAGCTTTCAATTCTGCTTAAAAACTCGCGCGTGTTTTCGCTGTTAAGCACATAATCGCGCACTTCGCCGTCAAGTCCCGTTTTGTACTTAAGCTCAGCGATATAAAAGGGATTTGGCAGACAGCGGACGTCAAGTATTATGTCGGATTCCGGCGGTATGCCGTATTTAAAGCCGAACGACACAAACGTGAGCGTTATGCCGAGCGATGAATCGCCCATAAACATTGCAGTAATGCGCTCCCTTATCTGCCTGTTTGACATATATGTTGTGTCAACCAAATAGTCGGAAATACGCTTTACCGGAAGCATAAGCGCCTTTTCAAACTCCACCGCGTCAACCACGGAGCCGTCCTTCAGCCTGTCGGCAAGCGGGTGCTTGCGCCGGGTTTCCTTGTATCTTACAATAATCTGGTCGCTTTTCGCGTCAATAAAGAGGATTTTTACATCCGAATGAGCCATTTTAAAATCCTCGATATGAGAATTCATTTCGTTATAGTTCAGGTTTCCCCTGACGTCAACAACAACCGCCGCCTTTTTCATCATTTTATCCTCCGCCTTTGAGCAAAGCTCATACAGCGTGGGAAGCAGCGAGGACGGGATGTTGTCAACGCAGTAGTATCCGATATCCTCCATAACATGCAAGGCGGTGGTCTTTCCGGCTCCGGACATGCCGGTTATGATTACAAATTCCATTAATACTCCTTAGTATTTAAAGAAAGTCAGTTCATTATTATCAGTTCGCACTCAAGATGATAGCCTGTTTCCTCGGCAACGGCGGTTTGAACCTCGCGGATAAGTCCGCGGACGTCGGAAGCCGTCGCATTGCCTGTATTGATTATAAAGCCTGCGTGCTTTTCGCTTACCTGAGCGCCTCCGCGGCTTTTTCCCTTTAAGCCGCACTGCTCAATCAAAGCGCCGGCAAAAGCTCCCTGAGGACGTTTGAAAACGCTGCCCGCGCTTGGGTAATCAAGCGGCTGTTTGTCCGCGCGGCGTCCCATGAAGTCCTCCATTTTATCACGGATTTCATCGGGATTGCCCTTTTTGAGCTTCAATACCGTGCCGGTGATAATGTTTCCGCTTTTTCTGTATACGCTTGTGCGGTAGCCAAAGTCAAGGTCTTGACGGTCGCACCTGCCGATTTCTCCGTCGGGAGTCAGGTGGGAAACGCTGTGAACCGCCTGCTTCATTTCTCCGCCGTAGGCTCCGGCGTTCATGAACACGGCTCCGCCGACAGAGCCGGGAATACCCCACGCGAATTCAAGCCCCGAAAGTCCGTTATTGAGCGCAAATTTGCACAGCGAAGCAAGCGAGGCTCCCGAACCGCAGTAGATTGTTTCCTCGTCAAGCAGGGATATCTTTTTGAAATCACCGCCGAGCCTTATTACAACGCCTCTTATGCCTTCGTCGCTTACAAGAATGTTGCTTCCGTTGCCGATGATGAAGTAATCGACGTCCGCTTCCCGGCACTCCTTGATAAGAGTTTTAAGCTGTGAAACGTCCTTGACCTTGATATATGTATCGGCGTTTCCGCCGATTTTAAAGGATGTGTGGCGGCTCATCGGTTCGTCCTTATAAGCCTCCCATCCCGCGATTTCCGCGAGATTATATATAATTTCAGTTCTGTCCATGTTACCCTCTCAGATTATAATTCTAAAATGGAATTAATCCCATTTGTCGATTACGGTTTTGGGAGATTCGGGCATAGCCTCCAAATCCATGCCGAGGCTCTTTAAAAGGTCCTTGGCGGCATTGTAACCCATCTTCTTTTGACGGTTGTTCATTGCGGCTACCTCAATAATTACCGCAAGGTTACGTCCGGGCTTAACCGGGATTGTGAGCGTGGGCACTTCAACGCCCAAAATCTCCATATACTCATTGTCAAGTCCCATGCGGTCGTAAACCTTCGCGTTGTCCCAAAGCTCCAGATTAACAACCATGTCAATTTTTTCATCCGTCTTAACGGCGCCCATACCGAAAAGCTGACGGGCGTTAATTATTCCGATACCCCTAAGCTCAATGAAGTGGCGGATGTTTTGAGGCGAGGTACCGATTAAGGTGCTTGCGCCGGTGCGGCGGATTTCAACCGCGTCGTCCGCGACAAGGCGGTGTCCGCGCTTGATAAGCTCGATTGCGGTTTCGCTTTTACCGACGCCGCTGTCGCCGACAAGCAGACAGCCTTCGCCGTATACTTCAACAAGCACGCCGTGGCGCGTAATTCTGGGAGCGAGCTCGCGGTTAAGGAAGGATACAAGGCTTGCCGTCAAATCCGACGTGGTTTCCTCGCTCCTGAATATTGAAACCTTGTGAAGCTTCGCGCTTTCCAAAATCACGTTTGACGGCTCAAGGTGACGACAGATGATTACCGCCGGCGGGCCGAAGCTGAAAATCGAGTCAATAACCATGCGCTGAGCTTCGCTGCCGAACCTGCCGAGATAAGCGAATTCGGTGTTGCCGAGCACCTGAATTTTTTTGTTGTCAAAAAATTCAAAATATCCGGTCAGCTCAAGTCCCGGACGGTTGATTTCGACCGTGGATATTTTGATGTCGTGATAGTTTTCTGCAACGTAGACGCTTTGAAGCTCCAAGCGTTCTACTATTTCGGATAGAGGAACGGAAAATTCAGACATATTGCCACCACCTTGGTAAAATTGGGTATACCGATACATTATAATTATATACATTATACTACAAAATTACCAAAAGATAAAGTCTTTTAATGAATTAAATTCCGATAATTTTCATATTTCAGGGCTGTTTGAGGAATATTTTTTCAACATCGGTTTTTATTTCTTTATCGGAATTAAGATATGCTATACTGACCTCCCCTCCCCGCTGCAGGCTGTTGTATATTGACAAATAGCTGAGCTTTACCTGAGGATTGTTTTTCTGACAAAGCAAAAGCTGCTGTTCAACCTCGCTGAGCGCTTTAGCGCTTTCGCCCGACTTTTCAAGCGAAGCGGCGTCGCACAATGCCACGTACGCCACGGGCGAAAAGTAAGTTTGGGTGGAAATATAGGCGATGTCGCGCGGCATTACGCTGTCCTTCAGTTCGCGCTCAACAAGCAAAAGCCTGAGCTTCGCAAGCGACAAATGCGGTATATATTTCTCCTTGGCAAGCCTGCACGCTTCCTCAAACGATTCGGCGGCTATTACGGTTTCGGGAGGCTTTTCATCCGATGAAAGGCGGTAAAAGGTGTAATAAAGCTCTCCGCCGCGCCTGCCGACGCTGACGTTTTCGATTATTGAGGCGGTTTCGATTGTGCGGGCGCTGTCACATCCCGTCAGCAACAGAATCAGCAGCAGTAAGATTGCGGCGGTTCGTTTCAACCTTGCTTCCTCCCTTCAAGATATATGCGAGCGGAATTAAAACCGCCACAATTACAGTGAAAATTATGAGTATTAAATCATCTGTAAATATTTCTTTTACAGAATTATTCCATTCCGATATAAATATCCCCGCAAAAATTATTACGGCAAAAACTATAATATCCTTCAGACTCCTTTTGCCTGTCGTCCTGCCTACGCAGCTCAAAAACAGTGAAATAATCATAAAAACAGACATGGTGGCAAGCGCCGTGAAAAAGCTTTCAATTCCTCCGAAGGCAGAAAAATGAGCGACACGCGAAAGAATAAAGCTTTGATATTGCTGGCGCTGAGCGTACGCTCCTACCGCAAACGCGGTAAAAAACATTACAAGAGCGTACTTTACCCCTGTGAACGCAAGCGCCAAAAACGGCTGTTTCAGGGTAAAATTATCCGTTTCCGCCGAGGTGCAGGCGTAAATCGCCGCGATAAACGACGGCGTGCAAAAGTAAATAAAGGTTTTTGCGGCGCTGTCAAAATTATAAATCGGAGCAAGGCTGTTGTTCGCGAAATCCAGCGAGGACAGGCTGCCGAAAAACATCAGTCCGTTTGTCAGCAACGCGAACGCAAACAAAAATATGCCGAACCGCGTAATGATGTTTGTCCCCTTGTACGCGGCGTAAACACAGGCGGCAAGCAGGCACAAGCCTATTACGCAGGGGCTGACTCCGGGATAATACTTTACGCAGAAAAGCTCGGTATAGGGCAAAAGAAAATGCTCGGCGGTGTACACAAAATATAGGGCGTACACCGACGACATCACGATTTTAAGCCATTTCGGAGAGCTTTGCACAGCCGTCAGAACATCTGTGTTGTACCGCTTTTTAAGAATTACCGACGGAATTATCATGAGGGCGCAAACCGAAAGCCCCAAAAGCATGCAGAGGATATTTACGGTGAAGGAGTTTTCGGAGGAAACATTATTATTCTGCAAAAGAATTACGGAACATGAACAAAGCATGAGCGTAAGCATCAACCGCTTTGACGAAAACAGCGTTTTTGTCATCACTTCTCCTCCGTTTCGGGAAACTTTTGAACCTGCATTGTCCGCGCGCCGAGTTTTTTCCAGCTTGCGCGGATAAACACATCACGCATTGCTTTGAGCGAAAACGGCGACAGCGCCGACATATACGGCACGCCGAGCGAGGTTTTTGAACACATGCTGATTATTACCACGGCGGTAACAAGGACTATTCCCCACAGCCCCGCAACCCCGGCGGTAATAATAAAAATCACGCGCAGAATTGTTACGGGCGGATACAGCGGCGAGGTTACGTAGCTGCATATTGCCGCGGTTGCCACAACCATAAGCGTTGAAGCGGATATTATGCCGGCGTTCACGGCGCTTTCGCCGACAACCAAGCCGCCCACTATGCTCACCGCGTGCCCGAGCGATTTCGGTATGCGCAGCCCGGCTTCCTTCATTATTTCATAAACAAAGGTTATCAGAAGCACCTCAAGCGTGACCGGCAGCGGCGTGAGCGCCAATGATTCCGAGGTTTTAATCAATATCCACGTCGGGATATATTCGGGATGAAACTGCGCCAGGGCTACATATAACGCCGGGGCGAACACGGCAAAAAAGAACGAAAGGTATTTGATTATTCTGATAAGCGTCGCGTAATAACTGCGGTTTGAATAATCGTCCACGCCCTGGAACTCCTCAACAAAAAGCCGCGGAATTATTATTACCGCGGGAGTTCCGTCCACCAAAACGGCTATTCTGCCCTCAGTCAGCTTGCCGCAAACGGTGTCGGGACGTTCGGAAATGCCCGCGCCCGAAAACAGGCGGCTGGTGCTTTTGTCCTCAAGGTATTCGGACAAATAGCCTGCCGCGAACACCGTAGGAAGCTGACATTCGTTAAGCCTTTTTTTGACTTTTTTTATAAGCAAGGGCGACGCGCAGTGCTTGAGATAACAAATCATTATTTGCGTTTTGGATTCGGTGCCGACGGTCAGCTGCTCAAAAACCAAATCGGGATTTTTAACCCTGCGGCGTATCAGCGACATATTTACACGCAGGGGTTCGGTGAAGCCTTCCCTCGCGCCGCGCTGCACAACCTCGCTTTCGGGTTCGCTTACGCTTCTGAACGAGTAGCCCTGAACGCCTGCCGCAAGCATTGTTTTGCAGCCGTCAAGCACAATAACCGCAAAGCCCGATGTTATGAAAGCAATTAATTCGTTTACAGAATTAAACTTAGTTAAATCACAGTTTCCCGACACACGCTCAAAAACAGTATTGATTGCTTCATCGGCATTTTGGTCTTTGAAATCATACATCATAAGCGGATTAAGAACCGACTGCGCCAGCTCGTCCTTTGAGCACAAGCCTTCAACCGTAATAACGGCTCCGCGCAAGTTATTATTCGATTTCAGAATTATATCCTTGATTGAAAGGTCCGCGGAATTTGAGAACATTTCCCGTAAGCTCGTTTTTATTTCTTTTAAAGAATTCAAATTTATCACCTGTTATTTATTGTGAGCAAAAAAGGAAAAATTATGAGTTACTGAGAATAATAGTTATCTTCGGAGCAAATAATGATAGCGGTGATTTTATGTTTATTTCATTGATACGCACTGTAATTCTATACGTGTTTATTATAGTCGCGCTCAGGCTGATGGGCAAACGGCAAATCAGCGACATGCAGCCCAGCGAGCTTGTTGTAACCATGGTGATTTCCGACATCGCCTCGCTGCCTATGCAAAATACTTCGCAGCCGCTTTTAAGCGGAGTTATACCCGTTATGGTGCTTGCGGCTTTGGAAATCGCGACAAGCGTAATTATGCTGAAAAGCCGCGGCTTCAGAAAAATGATTTGCGGCAGCCCCGTCGTTGTGATTGAGGACGGCCGTTTGCTGCAAGACCAAATGAAGCGGCTGAGAATGACCACCGACGAGCTTTGCGCGCAGCTCAGAGGACAAAATGTTTTTAATATTGACGACGTCAGCTATTGCATTGTGGAAACAAACGGAACCTTAAGCGTGCTTGAAAAGCCGCAAAAAACCGCGCCTGCCGCTGAGGATTTCGGAATTGAGGTTCAGGGCAAAAAGCCCGACAGCATAATTATAAGCGACGGCGAGGTTTTGCGCAGTTCACCGCAGCTTACCAAGGTCAGCAAAAGCGAGCTCAGGAAAATTCTGAAAAAGAATAATATCAGACTTGCCGACGTGTTTTTAATGACCGCAAGCGGACAGGATTACACAATTATAAAAAAGGAGTGATTTTTTGAAAAGAATATTCATCACCCTTGCGCTGATTTTGATTTGCGTATCCGCGGCTGCCGCGCAGTTTTGGTATATAGGAAACACCTCCGACGGCTTCAGGCAAAGAATTGAGGCAATTGACGTTTTGGTTATGAAGGGTAAATTCACTGACGCGGCTGAGTTGTGCGGTGAAGTAAGCGGAGATTGGGACAAAACCGCAAGGCTGATGGACGCGCTGCTGATTCATGATTATATTGACAGAATTACCCTTGACCTTTCGCTGATGAAGTCACATTTGGACAATTTGAATCCGTCGATGTACTTTGCTCACTCGGCGGCGGCAAAAAAAGAACTCGCCTCCGTAAAAGGAAGCGAGTATCCTGAATTTGATAATATTTTTTAAGCCTTTGCTTCTGCTTTCTTTGAAGCCTTTCTGTTCTGCCACATAACCCAAAGAGGACCCGCGATGCAGATTGATGAATAACAACCTGAAATTACGCCGATCATCATCGGTAAAGCGAAGCTCTTAACCGAATTGATGTTGAAGATGAACGCAAGAATGTAAACAACCATAATTGCCGCCAGGGTGGTGACAGAGGTCATGATGGTTCTCTTGATAGTCTTTGTGCAGCTCACATTGAACACGGTGCCGACGTCTGTCTTTCTGCCCATAATCTTTCTCTGTTCACGAACACGGTCGTAAATAACGATTGTATCGTTCAGCGAGTAACCGAGAATCATAAGTACTACGGCAATAAAGTTTGAGTCGATAGGCATCTGGAAGATTACGTAAAGGAAGTAAATCATCGCGATGTCGTGGAACAGTGCAACCAGAGCCATAACGCCGGCGGAAAGACCGCCGATTTTCTTGAATCGCAGGGTTACATAAAGAACCATCAGTATGCTTGCAAGCGCAACAGCCGCAACACACTTGAGCAGGAACATAAAGCCCATTGACGCGTCAACCGAGTTTGCCTCAAGGTTTTTGAAGTCGTTGTCGGGATACTTTTTCTGAAGGTCTTTTGTAAGCTGTTCCTGAATTTCAGTTTTAATCGCGTCGTTTCCGGAGAACTGAACGCTTACGTTCTCGCCGGTGTTGCCCATGAGGTCGGTTGAGAATGAAGCGGTAATTTTATCGGTTGTGTGCTCCTGAATAAAGTTACGCAACTCTTCCTGGTCGATAGCCTTTTTATCGTTTGAGTAGCTGTAGGTAAGCGTAGCGCCTCCTGTGAACTGAATATCAAGGGTTGCGCCGAAAATGAAGTTGCAAATAATACCGATAAGGATAATTCCCAAAGATATGCCGAAGAAAATCTTTTTGCTGCCGACAAAATTAATTACTCTTTTGCCGCCGTTATACTTTTCGCTGATTTCATTGGCTGTCAATGGTGCCTCAACTGTTTTTGTCTGAACGTCTTTAGTCATTCTTAGCACCTCCAAACAACCATTTTTTGCGCAGAGGCTTGAAGCCCGCAATACTTCTGAGCATGAGTCTTGAGAAGAAGATACCCATGATGAAGTTGGAAATTACACCTACGAGGAGTGTGTAACCGAAGGAATAGATTGTACCTGTGGTTGACTCGCCGAAGATGAACGAAAGAATATTTGAAGGACCGAATACAAGCATCAAAATAATTGATACAATTACAACGGTCATGTTACCGTCGATAATAGCGGTAAGCGAGTTCTTTGTACCCTTTTCAAGAGCGCCGTCAAGCGTTCTGCCGCCCGACATTTCCTCCTTAATACGCTCGGCTGTAATAACGTTACAGTCAACGCCCATACCGATTGAGAGGATAAGACCGGCAATACCGGGAAGCGTCATTGTAAATGACGGAATGGCGGTGAAGTAACCGGAAACCGCCGCTACAGACAGCGCCATCTGACCGACAAGAGCAATTATCGCCACAAAGCCGGGGAGTCTGTAGAAGATAATCATGATAAGCGCAATTACGATGAACGCGATAACAGCAGCATATCCCATTGCGGTAAGAGCGTTCTCGCCCAAGGTCGGGCTGATGTTGCCGTAGTGAGAAGTCTCAAGCTTGAAGGGAAGCGCGCCGGCGTTGATTTTCTGAGCCAAATCCGCAGCTGATTTTGATGTGAAGTTACCTGAAATCTGCGCTTTGCCGTCGGAGATTACCGCGGAAACGTTGGGAGCGGAAAGCATGATGTCATCCATCCAGATTGACACCTGCTGGTTTAAGTACTTGGTTGTGATGTCCTTGAAGGTGGAAGCGCCCTCGTCGGTGAGCTCAAGGTCAACAACAAACTTTCTTGAACCGTCGTTGTCGTTGATGTAGCCCGAGGTTGCCTTTTTAACCATGTCGCCCTTCATGAGGATTTGCTCGGTATCGCCCTTAGGCGTTTTGTAAACAGGGTTGCCGTCCGAACCCATCTCGGTTGAGGCGTATTCGCCGCCGGGACGGAACGTAAGCTCAGCTGTTGATGAAATCTCATTAATAGCAGTTAACGCGTCAAAATCTTTTTCGTCTGACTTCCACGGGAAACGAACGATAATTCTGTCGCTGTTTGTGTCAGCGTACAGCTCGTAATCCGTAATGCCCTGTGAAACCATACGAAGCTCAATAATTGCTTTTGCATCCTGAAGCTGCTCGGGAGTTGCGTCGTAGCCGTCTGCCGGCTTGAACGTAGCCTCAACGCCGCCTCTGATGTCAATTCCCCATCTGATGTCGCCGACGCCTTTAATTACCGTGATTTTGTTGTCACCGTTGTAATAGGATATTCCGAAAATCGCAGTAAACGAGAAGGCAAGTATCAGCAAAGCAACAATGAAGAACACAGGCTTTGGAACTCTTTTCATGCCTTTGAAACCTCCGTAAAATAATTGTCTGAAATACGCTTTTGAGTGAAGAAAAAATAACTCTGTCACACAGGCATACTTACAGACGTAACAGAGTTATTATATGATTTTTTTGTAAAATTGTCAATGCAATTGTAAATATTTCATGAAAAAATATTTATCTTTATTTAAAATGCACAAATAAAACAATATAAAAATGTTGTACTATACTAATATCATTTTATTTTAATCATTTATTCAGCATTTTTTCACAGGCGGCAAGCTTTACGCACACGCAGAATATATCCATCGCCTGCTGAAGCTCATTGTTGGGCGGAAACGTAGGCGCTATGCGGATATTTGAGTCGCGGGGGTCCTTGCCGTAGGGGTATGTGGCGCCGGCTCCGGTAAGCACTACGCCCGCTTCCTTACAAAGCTGAACCACTCTTTTGGCTGTTCCGTCAAGGACGTCAATGCTTACAAAATAACCGCCGTTGGGATTTGTCCACTTGCCGATTTCTACGGGAGCAAGCTCCTTTTCAAGAGTGTTGAGCACAATTTCAAACTTGGGCTTGAGAACCGCCTTATGCTTTTTCATGTGGTCAAGCACGCCCTGATAATTGCAGAAGAACTTGACATGGCGCAGCATATTCATCTTGTCATAGCTTATAACCTGATAATTGTACCGCTCCAAAAATACCTTCATATTGTTTTCGGACGCCGCCATTGCGGCTACACCCGCGCCGGGGAAGGTGATTTTTGAGGTAGAACAGAACAAAATCGGCAGGTCTTCATTGCCGCACTTTTTACATTCGTCAACAATGTTGAGAAGCGTGTCCGGGGTGTCTGTGATGTCGTGAATACAGTAAGCGTTGTCCCAAATCACTCTGAAATCCTTTGCGGCAGGCTTTAACGCCGCAATGCGTCTGACAGTTTCGTCGCTGTAGGTAACTCCCGAGGGATTTGAGTATTTCGGCACGCACCACATTCCCTTGATTGTGTCGTCGCTCGCGACAAGCTCCTCTACCATATCCATATCGGGACCTTCGTCGTTCATGGGAACGGGAATCATTTCAAAGCCGTAGTATTCGGTGATTCCGAAATGACGGTCATATCCGGGAACGGGACACAAAAACTTTCTGTCCTTTACCTCGTACCAGGGCTTGCAGCCTTGTGCAATCGGCTTTGTCATCATGCACGAAATTGTGTCAAACATCATGTTAAGGCTGGAATTTCCGCCGACCATCACGTTTTTGTAGTTGACCTGCAGGATTTCTCCGAAAAGCTTGCGGCACTCGTCAATTCCCTGCAATACGCCGTAATTTCTGAAATCCATTCCGTCGGAACCGACGTAATGGCAGTTGCTGTCTATTGTGTCCAAAATTCCGTTTGAAAGGTCAAGCTGTTCGCTTCCGGGCTTGCCTCTTGCCATGTTGAGGTTAAGCCCCTTTGCCTTTTCCTCATCGTATACCTTTTTCAGCTTTTGATACTCCTGCTCAAGCTCCTGAACAGAAAGATTTAAATAACTCATTTTGCTTCTCCTTATCAAAATATTGCAAAAGTCTTTTCAAATTCCCTTATATTTTAATACAGTAAAGTAAAAATTGCAAGTCTTTTTGCGTTTTCCTGCATTTTTCGTCGATTATACTAATCAAAATAACTGCTCATTGCACCTTTTAGGCATATTTTATTCATAATATTGTCCGATGATAATAAAAATGAGCGGCGCGCATTAACGTACCGCTCAAAAGCATTAATAGTATTGATAATAATAATATCCGCGTTTGCCCTTACGTTTGCTGCCCGTGCAGCCTACCTTGATAAAACCGAGGAGCTTTGAATCGGCAAGCTTGGCGCTTTCAAGCAGATTTTGGATATCGCCGTGAGTTGTCGAACGCTCGCGGACAACCACAACAAAGCCCGCTACCAAATCCTTGAGCAGCAGCGCGTCGGCTACTACGCCGATAGGCGGCGTATCAAAGATAATGTAGTCATATTCTTCATAAAGCTTTTTGATGAGATTGGAAAACCTTGTTGAGCAAAGAAGCTCGGAGGGGTTGGGCGGAATTGTACCCGAGGTGATGATATCGAGATTATGAAGCACATTATGGTGGATTGCCTCCTCGATATCCACCATTTTACCTATGACATTTGAAAGTCCGACCGAGTTTTCAATCTTGAAGATGTTATGAGTGTTTGGACGGCGCAGGTCGCAGTCAACAAGCAACACCCTTTTGTCCATCTTTGAGAAGGAAATCGCAAGGTTGGCGGATACCGTACTTTTACCGTCGCCCTTTGAGTAGCTGGTGATAGCGAAAATCTTATCGTCATCGGCAGAAAGCGAGAACATGATGTTTGTACGCGCCGCCTTGTAGGATTCTACAATCGCGAATTTGCTTTTGTCGGAGATTGTCTCCATGCGGATTTCGCTTTTGCTCTTCTTTTCTTTTTTGTTTTTTCCTAACTTGATTTTCATGTCTGTCACCTGCCTTGACTTTCAAAATCGGGGATTTCCGCAAATACGGGAATCTTATAGATTTCGGCAATATCGTCGTCCGACTTAATTGTAGTATCAATCAAATCAAGCAAAATTACAATTACTGATGAAAGAATCAGGCCGATTGCGGCGCCGAACAGAGCATTTTGGGTTTTGTTTGGAGAAACCGGCGAACCGGGTTCCTTGGCGGTTCTTATAGTACCGATTTGTCCGTATGAGAAGCCGTCGTGATAAACCTTCTGACAAGTGTCGGCGATTTGGTTCGCGACGTTCGCGCATTTCTGCGGGTCTGTTCCCGAAACAGAAATAGTTATGTAAAAGGTATCCGGTTCAACGGCAAACTCTACGGTACATCCGTTGTAAAGCGCGGTGATTTCATC